>NZ_JBHYIG010000154.1:450-22600 GCF_042740015.1 Streptomyces sp. NPDC059037 | reverse complement strand
ACTCCTCTGCCGCCTTTGTATACCCCCCTCCGCGCTTTGGTGCTCGGCGCGGCGGGGTCGCTGGGGGTCGTCTGCGCGGGGGGGGGGGGGGGGGGGGGGGGCCCCCCCCCCCCCCCCTTCGCGCGTCCTGGACATCCCGCTACTTCGGCGTGATCGGCTCCATGCACAGGGAGTACTGCACCCGGCCGCGCCGGGTCTGCTGGTACTCGGACTCGCCCGGAGCGCACTCGGACTCGTTCATGCTCGTGACCTTGTACTCGGCCTCGGCGCTCGAGCAGTCGACGGTCTCCATGTCGGGGCTGCTGTTCGACCCCTTGTTCTGCATGCAGTCGCCGACCTCGGTGGCGTCGTCCGCGACCGCGGGCTCGCTGGCGGAGCTGCCGGGCTTATTGCTCGCGGGGCTCGTGGTGTTGCCCCGGCTCGTGTACCACCAGACACCCGCGATGACGCCCGCGATGAGCAGCGTCACCACCTTCATCAGGGGTGACTGCCGGTTGAACGAACCGCCGCCACCGCCGCCGCGCGGACGCTGCGGCTGGGGCGGCTGGGGCTGGAACTGCTGCTGCCCGTAGGGCTGTTGGGGCTGCTGGCCGTACGGGGGCTGCTGCCCCTGGTACGGCGGCTGGCCCTGGTACGGCTGTTGCTGGTAGCCACCTTGCGGCGGCGGAGGCATCGACAAGGTAAGTCCCCCGACTTCCCATACATGTTCACGTCATTCGGAGCGGCAGACGTTACAAGATCGAGCGCCTATTGACGGAACGCACCCCCTTGCACCACCCTTTCACTACTCAACTAGTGAAAGGGTGGTGCAAGGCATGGTCGAGTTCCGTATCGACCGGCGAAGCGGCGTCGCCACCTATCTCCAGATCGTCCAGCAGACCCGACAGGCCCTGCGCCTTGGCCTGTTGGAGCCGGGGGACAAGCTGCCCACGGCCCGTGAGGTCGTCGAGGCCACGGCCATCAATCCGAACACGGTCCTGAAGGCCTACCGCGAACTGGAGCGCGAGGGCCTGGTCGAGGCCCGCCGCGGACTCGGCACCTTCGTACGGAAGTCGCTCGGCTCCGCGCCCGCCGACTCCCCGCTGCGCGGCGAGCTCGACGCATGGGCCGCCAGTGCCCGCGCCGCCGGCATGGAGAGGGACGACGTCGCCGCGCTGTTCACCGCCGTACTCGAAGAGCACTTCACGCAGTCAGAGCATGTATCCGAGGGGGACTCCGCATGACCGACACCGCCATCGAGGCGGCCGCGCTGGCCAAGAGTTATGGGAGGCGGGGCAGGGCCGCCCTCGGCGACTGCTCCTTCCGGCTGCCCGCCGGACGCGTCTGCGCGGTCGTCGGGCCCAACGGCGCGGGCAAGTCGACGCTGCTCGCCCTCGCCGCCGGGCTCTTCCGTCCGACCGGGGGCAGCATCACCGTCCTCGGCACCGACCCGGCCGCCGCCCGCGAGCGCGTCGCGTACGTCGCCCAGCACAAGCCGCTCTATCCGCAGCTCAGCATCGCCGACACCCTGCGGCTCGGCGCCGAGCTGAACCCCGGGCGCTGGGACGCCGCCATCGCCGAACGTGTCGTACACGAAGGGGACTTGGACCCGAAGCTGCGCGTGCGCACGCTCTCCGGCGGCCAGCGCACCCGCGTCGCGCTCGCCCTCGCGCTCGGCAAGCGGGCCGAACTGCTGCTCCTGGACGAGCCGATGGCCGACCTCGACCCGCTCGCCCGCCACCAGCTGATGGGGACGCTGATGGCGGAGGCCGCCGAGCACGGCACCACCGTCGTGATGTCCTCGCACATCGTCGGTGAACTCGCCGACGCCTGCGACCACTTGCTGCTCGTCTCCGGCGGACAGGTGCGGCTCGGCGGCGGTATCGACGACCTCGTCAGCGCACACGCCCTGGTCACCGGCCGCCGCCCCGTCGAGGAGCTCGCCCCGCACACCGTCGTCGAATCCCGCGCCGCCGGGCGCGGCCTGACCGCGCTGATCCGGCCCGAAGGGCCGGTCGGCGACGGCTGGGACGCCGAAGAGCCGTCCCTGGAGGAACTGTTGCTCGCCCATCTCCGCTCCCCCGAAGCCGAGCCGCTGCTGCTGCCGGACACCACGGCCCCCGCCGAGCGCGAGGTGGCGGCATGAGCTCTCCACTCCTGCGCGGTCCGCGCTGGGCGGACGTCCGGCTGCACCGCACCGCCCTGTGGACGGCGGGCGGCCTCGTCGTCCTCGCGGCCGCGCTGACCGGCTACTTCCGATGGGCGGCCGCGACCTACCCGGCGACGCTCGACGGCTGCGGGATCGGTCCCTGCGAGAACTCGTTCCTCGGCTTCGCCAGCGCCCAGTCCCTCCTGAACGAGTACATGAGGAATGCCTCCCAGGCCCTCCTGCTCCTTCCCGCGCTCATCGGTGTCTTCGTCGCGGGCCCGATGACCGGCCGCGAGCTGGAGGCCGGACTGCACCGGCTGGCCTGGACCCAGTCGGTCACCCCGGCGCGCTGGCTCGCCTCGAAACTCACGGTGGCCGCGGCACTGGGCGTCGCCGGGACGCTCGCCCTCATGGGGGTCTTCCAGCTCGGCGCCTCCGGCATTCCGGGCCGCTGGAACCTCTCCTGGTCCGACCGGGGCGTGTACGAGGCGACAGGGCCCACGCTCCTCGCGTACTGCCTGCTCGCCGTGGCCGTCGGCGCGCTCGCCGGACTGCTCGTGCGCCGCACGCTGCTCGCCATGTCCCTCACGGGCCTCGTCACCGGGGGCGTCCTCCTGGCCATCGGCAGCGTGCGCTGGCACCTGTTCCCGGTGGACACGGTCTCGGGGCGCGCCTCGGGCACGCCCCTGCAATACACGATGCACGGCCTCCCGCAGAACTCCCTCATCATGGACAGCGGCGTCCACAACGCGGCCGGTGAACGCTTCATCGCCGGCCAGTGCTCCCCCGGCCAGATGGCCGACTTCCCCTGCCCGTCCGACACCCGCATCACCGGCTGGTACGCGGAATTCCATCCCCATTCCCACTTCTGGTACGTCCAGTTGATCGAGACCGGGATCGTCCTCGCCCTCGCGGCGGCGGCCGGCTACGCCGCGTTCCGCGTGCTCAGGCGCCGTACGCCCTGAAACCGGGACTCATGAAGGACAGACCCCCGGATGTGTAGATGTCCGGGGGTCTCCGGTACATGTCCCGCACGTCATGTCGCCGTAACCAGTGATTCAGACTGGCTTGCGACCCTCACTCAATGCAGCCCGCCGTGCCCGACCCTCCCCCCATGAACGGGAAGCTCCGCCTCACCCCGGCACTCTCCGACGCGCCCATCGGGGTCCCCACGCGGAAGAATGGGGCCATGAGCCAGCCCAGCACGCAAGGACAGGTCCAGCACGCCCAGCCGTCCGTCGGCTCCATCGCCGCGCACAGGCCGCACACACTCGCGGCCGCCGTGTCGGACCTGGACCCCGACATCGACGCGGATCTCGACGCGTACGACGAGGACGGCCAGGTAGGACACGACGGCGCCGAGCTGCCGCAGGGCCGTTTCCTGGACCGGGAGCGCAGCTGGCTCGCCTTCAACGAACGTGTTCTGGAGCTCGCCGAGGACCCGAACACCCCGCTGCTCGAGCGGGCCAATTTCCTTGCGATCTTCGCCTCGAACCTGGACGAGTTCTTCATGGTCCGGGTGGCAGGACTCAAGCGCCGCATCGCGACCGGCGTCGCCACCCGTTCGGCCTCAGGTCTGCAGCCCCGCGAGGTCCTGGAACTGATCTGGAACCGCTCCCGCGAGCTCATGGCCCGGCACGCCGCCTGCTACCAGGAGGACGTCGCCCCCGGCCTGGCCGACGAGGGCATCCACCTGGTCCGCTGGAACGAGCTGACCGAGAAGGAGCAGTCCCGCCTCTTCACGCTCTTCCGGCAGCAGATCTTCCCCGTCCTGACCCCCCTCGCGGTCGACCCGGCACACCCCTTCCCGTACATCTCGGGGCTCTCGCTCAATCTCGCCGTGGTCGTGCGCAACCCGGTCTCCGGCCATACGCACTTCGCGCGTGTGAAGGTGCCGCCGCTGCTCTCCCGCTTCCTTGAGGCCTCGCCGCAGCGGTACGTCCCCATCGAGGACGTCATCGCCGCTCCCGCGCACCTCGCGGAGCTGTTCCCGGGCATGGAGATCCAGGAGCACCACATGTTCCGGCTCACCCGGAACGAGGACCTCGAGGTCGAGGAGGACGACGCCGAGAACCTCCTCCAGGCCCTGGAGAAGGAGCTCATGCGGCGCCGCTTCGGGCCGCCGGTGCGCCTGGAGGTCGAGGAGTCCATCGACAGGAACGTCCTTGACCTCCTCGTACGCGAGCTGAAGATCAGCGAGGCCGAGGTCTATCCGCTGCCGGGACCGCTCGACCTGACCGGGCTCTTCGGCATCGCGGCCCTTGACCGGCCCGAGCTGAAGTACCCGAAGTTCATCGCGGGCACGCACCGCGACCTGGCCGAGGTGGAGTCGGCGTCCGCGCCCGACATCTTCGCGGCCCTTCGCGAACGCGACGTACTCCTTCACCACCCGTACGACTCCTTCTCCACGTCGGTGCAGGCCTTCCTGGAGCAGGCCGCCGCCGACCCGGACGTCCTCGCGATCAAGCAGACGCTGTACCGGACCTCCGGCGACTCCCCCATAGTCGACGCGCTGATCGACGCCGCCGAGTCGGGCAAGCAGGTGCTCGTCCTGGTCGAGATCAAGGCGCGCTTCGACGAGCAGGCGAACATCAAGTGGGCGCGGAAGCTGGAAGAGGCGGGCTGCCACGTCGTCTACGGCCTGGTCGGCCTCAAGACGCACTGCAAGCTGTCGCTCGTCGTCCGCCAGGAGGGCGAGTCGCTGGTCCGCTACTCGCACGTCGGCACGGGCAACTACCACCCCAAGACGGCCCGACTGTACGAGGACCTGGGCCTGCTCACCGCCAAGCAGGAGGTGGGCGCGGACCTCTCCGACCTCTTCAACCGGCTCTCCGGCTACTCGCGCCGTGAGACCTACCGCAGGCTGCTCGTCGCCCCCAAGTCCCTGCGCGACGGCCTGATCTCCCGCATCAACAAGGAGATACAGCACCACCGCGCTGGCCGCCCCGCCTACGTACGCATCAAGGTCAACTCGATGGTCGACGAGGCGGTGGTGGACTCCCTCTACCGCGCGTCGCAGGCGGGTGTGCCGGTGGACGTGTGGGTGCGCGGGATCTGCGCGGTGCGGCCCGGGGTCGCGGGGCTCTCGGAGACGATCCGGGTGCGTTCCGTGCTCGGCCGCTTCCTGGAGCACTCCCGGGTCTTCGCCTTCGGCAACGGCGGGGAGCCCGAGGTGTGGATCGGCAGCGCCGACATGATGCACCGCAACCTCGACCGCCGTATCGAGGCGCTGGTCAGGGTCACCGACCCGGCACACCGGGCGGCGCTCAACCGGCTCCTGGAGACCGGCATGTCGGACACCACCGCTTCCTGGCACCTGGGCGCGGACGGCAACTGGACCCGGCACGCGCTGGATCCGGAGGGCCAGCCCCTGCGCAACGTACAGGAGATGCTCATAGACGCCCGGAGGCGCCGGCGTGGCACAGCAACACCTTGACGAGTCGACGGCGGGCGAGGTCCTGGCGGCCCATCTCCGGGCCCAGGCCACGGAGTTCCTGCGTTCGCTGCGGCTGCACCGCGAGTCGACGACGGACGCGCAGGGCGCCGAGGAGTCCCTGGAGGCGGCCAGGGCCCTGCGCCGCGCGGCCCGCCGCATCGGCGGCACGCTGCACACGTTCCGCCCGCTCCTTGACCAGGAGTGGGCGACCGACCTGCGCCCCGAACTTGCCTGGCTCTCCGGCACGTTGGCCCGCGAACATGCGTACGCGACGCGGTTGGAGCGGCTGCTGGACGCGCTGCATCGGTTGTCGGGGGCGCCGGGGGTGCCTTCTCCCGCGGAAGCCGACGTTACTTCTGTGGGCAGGCGTTCCGCACGGCGGAACGGGTGGGCACAGCCCTCACCGCAGGGTGCCGATGAACAAGGCGGTGCGCCAAGGGGCCTGACGGTAGGCGCAGCCAAGGCCGCCGCACTCCTGGAGCGGCAGCTCACCCTCGCAAGGACGCGGGCCCACTCCACCGCCCTCCAAGCCTTCGGCTCCTCCCGCTTCCACGCCGTGGCGGACAACGTGGCGGTACTGGCGAGCGAGGTCCCGCTCAGCGCCAGCAGGGAAGCCCTGGAACCCCTGGCGGCCAAAGCGGAGTCGAACCTCGCGGAAGCCGTCGCCGCCCTCCCCCTGGGCCAGGCGGGCCACCCGTACAACGCCGAAGCCCTGGTCCACGGCCTCGCCGCAGAGGCCGCGAACGAGGCCCAGGACGCCCCCTGGCTCAAGGCCCGCGCCCTCCTGCGCCTGCACAGGTACGCCCAGGAGGTCCTCCGGGCCGGCGGCGACGACTTCCGCCTCACGGACGCGGGCCACGCCCTCGACCGCCACAGGGAAGCCGCCGACGCCGCATCGGCAGCCGCGTCGGCCGCCCGAACCCCCCGCATCGCCCCGGCCACCGCGTACGCCCTCGGCGTCCTGCACGCCGACCAGCGCCACGAGGTCGAGGCGGCCAGGTTCGACTTCCATCAGGCATGGCTGCGGGAGGCGGTGCACACACCGTGACGGGCGCCGCAGGAGTCGTACTTGCCGCCGGCTGCGTCCTGTGGCGGCACTCCCCGCACGACGGCGAGCTGGAGATCTGCCTGGTCCACAGGCCGAAGTACGACGACTGGTCCCACCCCAAGGGCAAGCTGAAGCGCGCCGAGGACCCCCTGGCCGGCGCCCTGCGCGAGGTCGAGGAGGAGACGGGCCACCGCTGCGTACCCGGCGCGCGCCTGCCCACGGTCCGCTATCTCGCCCAGGGCCGCCCCAAAGAGGTCAGCTACTGGGCGGCCGAGGCGGCAGAGGGCCACTTCACGCCCAGCAGCGAGGTCGACCGCATCCGCTGGCTGGCCCCACCCGCCGCCCGCAACCGCCTCACGCAACCCCGTGACCAGCGCCTTGTCGACGCCCTGCTCAGCGTCCTCAACCCTGCGTGACCTTTCGGATACGTTCCGTGATGCGAGCCCTAACCAGGCCGACCGCCGAGGTTCACCCCCCGTTCACTCGTGCCCATCGGCCGCTTCACCTGTCCTGCCTAATTTCGGCCTTACAACACGACGTAAGACCGCAAGAAGCAAAGACGCACGACCTCGCACGCCGCCACCCCAAGGACGGCGGCTCCCGGAAGGAACTCCGAAAGTGAAGCTTCAGCGCAAGAACCGGCTCCGCGCCCTCTCGCTCGGCGCCATCGCCGTCTCCGGCGCCCTGGCCCTCACGGCGTGCGGCTCGGACGACACCAGTGGCGGCAGCGGTGGCAGCGGCAAGGAGACCAACGCCAACGCCAACATCAAGTGCGATGACGCCAAGGGCCAGCTCGCGGCCTCCGGTTCGTCCGCGCAGAAGAACGCGATCGACGCCTGGCGCAAGGTCTACTCGACCACCTGCAAGGACGTTCAGCTGAACTACAACCCGACGGGTTCCGGCGCCGGCATCACCGCGTTCATGCAGGGCCAGACCGCCTTCGCGGGCTCCGACTCGGCGCTGAAGCCCGAGGAGATCACGGCGTCGAAGAAGGTCTGCAAGAACAGCCAGGCCATCGACCTGCCGATGGTCGGCGGCCCGATCGCCGTCGGTTACAACGTGCCCGGTGTCGACAACCTCGTCCTGGACGCCGAGACCCTCGCCAAGATCTTCGACGACAAGATCAAGACCTGGGACGACAAGGCCATCGCGAAGCTGAACCCCGACGCGAAGCTGCCGAAGACCAAGATCCAGGCCTTCCACCGCTCGGACGAGTCCGGCACCACGGACAACTTCACCAAGTACCTCAAGGGCGCCGCTCCCGACGCCTGGAAGTACGAGCCCGGCAAGTCCTGGGAGGCCAAGGGCGGCCAGTCCGCCAACGGCTCCTCCGGTGTCGCGGGCCAGGTCAAGCAGACCGCCGGCGCCATCTCCTACTTCGAGCTCTCGTACGCCTCCGACGGCATCAGCACGGTCGACCTGAAGACGGACGCCAAGGAGCCGGTGAAGGCCACCGTCGACAACGCCTCCAAGGCCATCTCCGAGGCCAAGGTCGTCGGCAAGGGCAACGACCTCGCCCTTGAGCTCAACTACAAGCCCACCGCCGAGGGCGCCTACCCGATCACCCTGGTGACGTACGAGGTCCTCTGCGAGAAGGGCAACAAGGCCGAGACCCTGGCCGCGACCAAGTCCTTCCTGACCTACATCGCCAGCGAGGACGGCCAGAACGTCCTCAAGGAGAACGACTACGCGCCGATCCCGGCCGAGATCATCTCCAAGGTCCGCACGACCGTCGCGGGCCTGAGCTAGCTGAACCGAGTGCGGCCGGCCCCGCGATTCAGGGCCGGCCGCACCGTCCGGTGCACCGCCGCCAGGAGCGACTCCCGCTGACGAAGCGTTGGTCGGCTCCGCAGACCGGAGAATCCCATGGATATACCAAGCAGTACGACGACACCTCCACCCCTCGACCACGTGAAGCCGTCGGCCGTCACGCCCAAGCGCGCAGCCCGCGGCGCGACCCGCCCCGGTGACCGGATCTTCCTCGGTCTCTCCCGTGGCTCCGGCATCACGCTGCTCGTGATCATGGCCGCCATCGCGGCCTTCCTGACCTACCGTGCGGCCCTCGCGCTGTCCGACAACACGGGCAACTTCCTCACCACCTTCGAGTGGGACCCGGCCGGTGCGACCACCGGCGGCAAGCCGTTCTTCGGCATCGCGGTCCTGGTCTTCGGCACGGTGGTGAGCTCGGTGATCGCCCTGGTGATCGCCGTCCCCGTGGCCATCGGCATCGCGCTGTTCATCTCGCACTACGCGCCGCGCAAGCTGGCCACCCCCATCGCCTTCGTGATCGACCTGCTCGCCGCAGTGCCCTCGATCGTCTACGGCCTGTGGGGCGCCCTCGTGGTCGCACCCAATCTGACCGGCCTCTACAGCTGGCTCGACGACTACTTCGGCTGGACCGGGATCTTCGAGTACCAGGGCGGCGCCCCGCGCTCCCTGATGACCGTCGGAATCCTGCTCGCCATCATGATCCTGCCGATCATCACGAACGTAAGCCGCGAGGTCTTCCTGCAGGTCCCGAAGATGCACGAGGAGGCCGCGCTCGCGCTCGGCGCCACGCGCTGGGAGACCATCCGCATGTCGGTGCTCCCCTTCGCACGCTCGGGCGTGATCTCCGCCTCGATGCTGGGCCTGGGCCGTGCGCTCGGCGAGACGATCGCCGTCGCCACCGTGCTCTCCCCGACCTTCCTCATCAGCGCGTCCGTGCTCGACCCCGGCGGCGGCACCTTCGCGCAGAACATCGCCAGCAAGTTCAACGAAGCCAGCGAGTACGGCCGTGACGCGCTCATCGCCTCCGGTCTGGTCCTCTTCGTCATCACCCTGCTGGTCAACGGCGCGGCCCGCCTGATCATCGCGCGCCGCAAGGAGTACTCGGGGGCCAACGCATGAGCGCCACCATCGTCAAGCCCACGAGCACCCTGCAGGGCGCCCGCCTGCCGCGCTGGACCTCGCTGGTCGTCGCGCTCGGCTCCGCCGCCGCCGGTATCGGCATCGGCGTGGGGGCGAGCCTCGACAGCCGTATCCAGTGGGGCCTGATCGCGGCCATCCTCTTCATCGTCGCCTCGTACGTCGTCGCGGTCGCCGTCGAGGGCGGCCGCCAGGCCAAGGACCGCCTCGCCACCTCGCTGGTGTGGGTCACCTTCCTGCTGGCCGTCGTCCCGCTCGCCTCGCTGATCTACGAGACCGTCGAGCGCGGCACGAAGGTCTTCAACGGCTACTTCCTGACCCACTCCATGGGCGTCGTCGCGGACGACGAGCCCGGCGGCGGCATCTACCACGCGATCATCGGCACCCTGGAGCAGGTGCTCCTGGCCTCGCTGATCGCCGTGCCGATCGGCCTGCTCACCGCGATCTACCTCGTCGAGTACGGGCGCGGGAAGCTCGCCAAGGTCGTCACGTTCTTCGTGGACGTCATGACCGGCATCCCGTCGATCGTCGCGGGCCTGTTCGTCCTGAGCTTCTGGATCCTGATCCTGGGCTTCGACTTCTCCGGCTGGGCCGGCGCCATGGCGCTCGCCATCCTGATGATGCCGGTGATCGTGCGCTCCACGGAGGAGATGCTCAAGCTCGTCCCGAACGAGCTGCGGGAGGCGTCACTCGCCCTCGGCATCCCGAAGTGGCGGACCATCCTCAAGGTGGTCCTGCCCACCGCGATCGGCGGCATCACGACGGGCGTCATGCTCGCCGTGGCCCGTATCGCGGGCGAGACCGCGCCGGTCCTGCTCCTGGTCTGGGTCAACCCCATGATCAACACGAACCCGTTCGAAGGCTCGCAGGCCTCGCTGCCGCTGTACGTCTACCAGCAGTACGCGGCGGGCAATCAGGCCGGTTACGACCGTGCCTGGGCCGCGGCGCTCGCCCTCATCGGCTTCATCATGATCCTCAACCTGGCGGCCCGCGGCGTAGCCCGCTGGAAGGCCCCCAAGACGGGCCGCTGACGCGGCCACTCAGCGACCCTCTCGTACCCCCTCGAAAGAAGCAGTGATCCCCATGGCCAAGCGAATCGACGTATCGGGCCTGACCGCTTACTACAGCGCCCACAAGGCCATCGAGGACATCTCGATGACCGTGGAGCCCCGCTCCGTGACCGCCTTCATCGGCCCCTCCGGCTGCGGCAAGTCCACCTTCCTGCGCACCCTGAACCGCATGCACGAGGTCACCCCCGGCGGCCGCGTCGAGGGCAAGGTGCTCCTCGACGACGAGGACCTGTACGGCTCCGGCGTCGACCCGGTCGCGGTGCGCCGCACGGTCGGCATGGTGTTCCAGCGCCCGAACCCGTTCCCCACGATGTCGATCTTCGACAACGTGGCTGCGGGCCTGCGGCTCAACGGCTCGTACAAGAAGAGCGAGCTGAGCGCCATCGTCGAGAAGTCCCTCAAGGGCGCCAACCTCTGGAACGAGGTCAAGGACCGCCTGAACAAGCCGGGCTCCGGCCTCTCCGGCGGTCAGCAGCAGCGTCTGTGCATCGCGCGGGCCATCGCGGTGGAGCCCCAGGTCCTCCTCATGGACGAGCCCTGCTCCGCCCTCGACCCGATCTCGACCCTCGCCATCGAGGACCTGATCGGCGAGCTGAAGGAGCGCTTCACGATCGTCATCGTGACGCACAACATGCAGCAGGCGGCGCGCGTCTCGGACCGTACGGCCTTCTTCAACCTCTCGGCGGTCGGCCAGCCCGGCAAGCTCATCGAGATAGACGAGACGGAGCGGATCTTCTCCAACCCGTCCGTGCAGGCGACCGAGGACTACATCTCGGGCCGCTTCGGATAAAGGCTGTTAAACCCTTCCGACTCCTTGCGGTGCTGCATGGCGGTGCCACCGCAGGGGCAACAAGAAAGGCCCGCCCCCTGGCTCCCGGGGGGCGGGCCTTTCCGTTGTCCTTGATTCGCTCTCCGGCCCGCTAGAGGAAGGCGAGATTCACGATCCAGAAACTCAGCGCGGCCACCATGGCAGCGGCGGGCATCGTGATGAACCACCCGAGGATGATGTTCTTCGCGACGCCCCAACGCACGGCGTTCACCCGCTTCGTGGCACCGACACCCATGATTGCGGAGGTGATGACATGGGTCGTGGAGATCGGCGCGTGGAACATGAAGGCGGTGGTGAACATGATGCCCGCGCCGGTGGTCTCGGCGGCGAATCCCTGCGGCGGGTCAAGCTCGATGATCTTGCGGCCGAGGGTCCGCATGATGCGCCAGCCACCTGCATACGTACCGGCGGAGAGCATCAAAGCACAGGCGATCTTGACCCAGATCGGAATGGGCGCGTCGGCATCCTGCACATCGGAGATGACAAGGGCCATCACCACGATGCCCATCGTCTTCTGCGCGTCCTGCAGACCGTGACCGAGGGCCATTCCGGCCGCCGAGACGGTCTGCGCGATACGGAATCCGCGCTTTGCCTTGTGCGGGTTCGACTTCCGGAACATCCACATGATCGCGCACATCACCAGATAGCCGGCGACGAGGCCGACCAGCGGCGAAAGGAACATCGGGATCACGATCTTGTCGAGGACCCCGGACCAGATCACACCGATACCACCGGCGATCGCGGCACCGACCATGCCACCGAAGAGCGCGTGCGACGAGGACGACGGAAGACCGAAGTACCAGGTGATCAGGTTCCAGACGATCGCCCCGACGAGGGCGGCGAAGAGGATCCACATCCCCTTGTCGCCGTGCGGGGTCTCGATGATCCCCTCGCTCACGGTCTTGGCGACCCCGCTGCCCATGAAGGCACCGGCGAGGTTCATCACCGCGGCCATCGCGAGCGCGGCGCGCGGCGTCAGCGCACGCGTGGAAACGGATGTGGCAATGGCGTTCGCCGAGTCGTGAAAGCCATTTGTGTACGTGAATCCGAGCGCGACGCCAATGGTCACGACCAAAGCAAAGGTGTCCATGGAGGGGTCAGGACTCCTTGACCGCGATGGTCTCCACAGTGTTCGCCACGTGCTCGAAGGCGTCGGCGGCCTCTTCCAGCACATCCACGATCTGCTTGAGCTTCAGCACCTCGATGGCGTCGTACTTGCCGTTGAAGAGCTGGGCGAGGAGCTTCCGGTGAATCTGGTCGGCCTGATTCTCCAGACGGTTCACCTCGATCCAGAACTCGGTGAGGTTGTCCATCGTCCGCAGATTCGGCATGGCCTCGGCCGTGAGCTCGGCGGCTCGCGACAGGACCTCGATCTGCTGCTCGACTCCCTTGGGGAGTTCCTCGACCTGATAAAGGACGACCAGGTCGACGGCCTCCTCCATGAAGTCCATGATGTCGTCGAGGGACGAGGCCAGGTTGTAGATGTCCTCGCGGTCGAACGGCGTGATGAAGGAGGAGTTCAGCTGGTGGAAGATCGCATGGGTCGCGTCATCTCCAGCGTGCTCCGCGGCCCGCATACGCTCTGCGATCTCGGCTCGGGCGGAGGCATCGGCCCCGAGCAGTTCCATCAGGAGCTTCGAGCCCGTGACAATGTTGTCCGCGGATGCGGCGAACATGTCGTAGAAGCTCGTCTCCCTGGGGGTCAGACGAAAGCGCACGTGGGGTCCTCGGGGTGCTTTGGATTCGGTCAGGCTGATGCTAGGCGCATCATCCGGCCACGGCTAACCGGCCAGGACCCAGTGTCGCCCATCAGGCACAGTGATCAGCACACCCCCCGGGGAATCGAGTATCCTATACCCACCCGGGGTATAGAGAAGCCAGTGACTGTCCAGGGACTGTCCAGCAGGAGGACGCGATGACGACCACCGAGGCGGCCGACGCGGCCATGACCACCGAAGCGCCCTCCGAGCCCGGCGGCCACGACCAGGGTGTGCACGGCTACCACAAGCAGAAGGACGAGCACCTCAAGCGCCTGCGGCGCATCGAGGGCCAGATCCGGGGTCTGCAGCGGATGGTCGAGGAAGACACCTACTGCATCGACATACTCACCCAGGTCTCGGCGAGCACGAAGGCCCTGCAGTCCTTCGCCCTGCAGCTCCTCGAGGAGCACCTGCGGCACTGCGTGGCCGACGCGGCGGTCAAGGGCGGTGCCGAGATCGACGCGAAGGTCGAGGAAGCCACGAAGGCGATCGCCCGCATGATGCGGACCTGACGTGGCGGGGCCCCGGCCACGCCCGGCCCCGGCCCCGGCCCCGGGCTAGTCCCAGTCGTCGCTAGTCCCAGTCGTCGGATCGCTGCTCCACGACCGTGGAAACCTTCAGGACCTCGTCGATCCGGTCGGGGCTCAGCCGCTCCTCGCCGGTGGCACTCGCCGCGATGATGAGTTCGCCGCACAGCTCGATCTCGGCGAGGGCGACGTGGTCCTGAACTGTCGTACCGCGCACCAGAGCCACGTTCATCACCTCTTCCTGACCTTGCTTCCTGCGCCCGTACCGACTTCCTAGAGTAGGGAGCGGCCTACACACCGCGCATGGCACGGACGGACCATTTCCACACGGCCGGACGCGACTAGACCTACCGCTCGGCGATCTTCCCCGCGAAGATGTCCTCGCTCGCCGGAAGCCGCACATCCACCTTCACCCCGAAGTCGAAGAGCAGCGTGGTCGACGCCACCTCCGCGTTCGAGACGCTGAACTGCTGGCGCAGCTTCCGCAGCCTGCCCTGCTCGTCGAGGTACGCGTCGAACGGCACCCCGCCCTTGCTGAACCCTTTCGCCGCCGCCCCCAGGGCCTTGCGCTGCCCCTGCGAAGCGGACTTCGCGGCGCGCGGCAGGTCGGCCCTCCCGCGGAAGTGCCGCACCTTCACCCCGGCCACCCGCGTCTCCCCCACGTACGTCGCCTTGCTCACACCCCGCAGCAGCTCCGCCGCGGCGAGCGGATCGGTCGCGCCCCCGGTGACGAGGTTGCCGTCCGACAGCGACGCCGTGTCGATCCGCACCCACTTGTCGGAGGGCACCCCGGCCCCCCGGTTCTTCATGTAGAGCGCGCCGCCGGCCATCAGCTCGGTGATGGGCCGGTGCTCCTCCGTCCCCGCGGGATCCTTCGGCAGCACCACCACGAACCGCCCCAGCTGCCGCTTGAAGTCGTACGCGCCGTGCCCGCGGATGGTCACGCGGGTCCCGCCGCTCGCCATCTCCATGGACGTACGGGCCTTGGCGCTCCCGGCCCGCACCAGGGAGTCCGCGGAGCCGCGCACCGCGTCGACGGAGTCCGCGGCGCCCGGGCTGTCATCGGCGGCGGCCCCACTGCCCGAACAGGCCGTGGCGACTGCCATGAGACCCACCGCGGCGGCCATGACCACCGCCCCGCCTGTGCGCCTGTGCAGCTGACCCATCGCCTGCCTACCCCCAAGCCTTCCCGTGCGGAGCCGAGTCCCCCTGTCGTCCGTGTAACGACCGGTACGTTGCCCCGTCACGCGTAGGGGCACCGGCCCGGCATCGGTACCGTGGAGCGGTGGCCGAGGAACAAGGACAGGAACCGCACCGCACGACAACGGTCGAACAGGGCCGCTTCTGCGCGGCCAGGTGCAGCTGTGGCTGGCGCGGACCCGCCCGCAGAGCGCGCAGCAAGGCGCGGACGGACGCGGCGTCCCACGTGTCGGAGGCGTAAGCCCTCCCGCTCCTTCCGTCTCCCCTTCCGTCTCCCCTCTTCCGGAACCCCGAGGTCCCGTACGCCGTCTCGTACTCCGGGAAGCAACGGGAGGGGCGTCATGGAACGACGTACGTTCATCAGCACATCCGCGGCGGCCGCCGCCGGCACCGCTCTGACGGCCGCCGGCTGCTCCGGTTCCGGCGGCGGGAGCGGCGGCGGGGGTGCCGCCTCCCGCAGCGCCGCGGGCTCAGGCACTCCCATCCGTACGTCGAGCGCCGCCGCGTCCGCCGCGGCGAACCTCACCGCCCTCGCCAAGGACCTGGACGGCACGCTGGTCAAGCCCGGCGAGGCCAAGTGGGCGGCGGCCAGGCAGCTTTACAACACCCGCTACGACACGCTGAAGCCCACGGCGGTCGCGTACGTGGCGGGCCCCGACGACATCCGCACGACGCTGGCCTACGCCCGCGCCCACGACGTCCCGGTCTCCATACGCAACGGCGGCCATTCCTACGGGGGTTGGTCGTCCGGCACGGGCCGCCTGATCGTCGACGTATCGAAGCTGAACAAGACACGGGCGAGCGGGACGACGGCGACGGTCGGCGCGGGCGCGAAGCTGATCGACGTCTACCGCGGGCTCGCCGCGAAGGGCGTGACGATTCCCGCGGGCTCCTGCCCGACGGTGGGCATCTCGGGCCTGACGCTCGGCGGCGGCCACGGGGTGGTCTCCCGCGCGTACGGCCTGACCTGCGACAGCCTCACGTCGGCGACGCTGATCACGGCGGACGGCAAGCTGGTGACGGCGAGCGCGCGCGAGAACAAGGAGCTCTTCTGGGGGCTGCGGGGCGCGGGCAACGGGAACTTCGGGGTGGTGACGGAACTGACCTTCCGCACCCACGCCGCCCCGCAAGGGGTCTCGGCCTACATGACCTGGCCGTGGTCCAAGGCGGCGGCGGTCATCAAGGCGTGGCAGCAGTGGGGCCCCGACCAGCCGGACGAGATCTGGTCCTCCGCCCATCTGGCGAACACACCGGGCGGCACACCCACGGTCTCGGTCGCGTGCTTCTCACTCGGTACGTACGGGGATCTGCAGAACGCGGTGGACCGCCTGGCCGACAAGGTCGGCGCCCCGGCGCGCAGCGTCTCGCTGAAGCGCCGCTCGTACAAGGAGTCGATGGAGGTCTACGCGGGCTGCTCCTCCTTCACGTCGGACGCCCAGTGCCATCTGCCGGGGGCGACTCCGGGCCGTAGCCCGCAGGGAGCCCTGAACCGCGAGACGTACGCGGCAAGCTCCGACTTCTTCGACCGCTCGCTCTCGGCCGCGGGTGTGCGGGCTCTCCTGACCCAGGTGGAGAACGTGACGGGGGCGAGCGCGGGCAGCATCGCGCTGACGGCTCTGGGCGGCGCGATCAACCGGGTGGACCCGACTGCCACGGCCTTTGTGCACCGCCGCTCGCGGATGCTCGCGCAGTACATCGCTTCGTGGCGCCCTGGCACGTCCGGCAAGCCGGCCCAGGCCTGGCTGAAAACCGCCCATGGGGCCATGGCGCGCCATGCCTCCGGAGCGGCCTACCAGAACTACGCGGACCCCACCCTGACGAACTGGCGCAAGGCGTATTACGGCGACGCGGCCCCCCGCCTGAAGAAGCTGAAGCAGCAGTACGACCCGAAGCGCTTCTTCGACTTCCCCCAGGCGATCTAGCGCACGGAGGGCCGCCCCGCCAGTCGTCGTACCCCGAACAGCCGGTCCCGCGACTCGAACGGCCCCCGCGACCCGCCCTCGGGTGGACTAGTGCGCGGGGGCCCGTTGCCCTGGGGGTATGCGTACTCGACGAATAGGTGCCGCCGCGGCGACAACCGCGGCCCTGCTGGCCCTCTCCGCGCCGCCCGCCGCCCACGCGGCCACTCACGACCACCCCGCCGCGGGACCTCTCGCCGCCGTCTCCGCGGGCGTCACCGTCGCCGCGGGCGGAGTCGGCTGGTGGCTGCTCCGGCGCGACCGGCGGGAGGCTACGCCGCCAGGTCGCGGTCGTCCGGCGTCGACTGCGGCTCCGACGCCGACGTCGGCCGAGCCACCTCCGGCACCTCCGCAGGACGCGCCCACACAAGCCGCCCGACCCGCCCGGAGCGCCCGACAGTCGTAGCCAACGGCGTGAGCAGGGCCATCGCCAGCGGCGAGAGCAGCAGTGCCACCGCCGTGCCGAGCGCGAACCCGCCCACGACGTCCGTCGGATAGTGGACGCCCATGAAGACCCGGCAGAAGCCTTCGAGCAGTGCGATCGCAATGCCGGCCAGACCGAACTTCCGGTTGGCGACGAATAGCGCGGCCCCCAGAGCCATCGCCAGCGTCGCGTGATCGCTCACGAAGGAGAAGTCGGTCTTTCCGTCGACAAGGACCTCAAGGCCGTCATGGTCCATGAAAGGCCGACGGCGTTCCACAAATCCACGGATCGGGACATTCACAAGGACCGCGATCCCGGCGGCGAGCGGCACCCAGACAACGGCGGCCACGGAAGCGGCCGCTTCCTCGAGCACATCCCGCTTCCGCTGCCCCCACCAGCACCAGACGACAAGAAGAACAAGGGCGAGCAACAGCCCGTACTCACCCACGAATTCCATCGACTTCGCCAGCCAGCCGGGCGAATCCTTGGCCAGGCCGTTGATGTCGTAGAGCAGGCTGACGTCGGGGTTCGACCCTGTTGTGTCGAGTCCAGCCATGGTGCCGCGGCCCCTTGTCTTCTCGGTCTACTCGCCGTGGGGCGCACAACTTGCACGCCCCTCCATCAACCCCCGTGATCAGTGCCGCTCGCTGCGTGGTCAGTGCTGCCTGCTGGGTGGTCTCGCGTTTCAGTCAAGGGAACGTGCGGCCCCCTTCACTACGTTCCGCTCTCCACCGAATGATCACTCAGACGTTACCGAAGAGAGACTCATCGCCGCAGCTCAGAGGAGTGCGCTGACGGAGAGTTCAAGCCACATCACACCACGCGTACGCCCTGCGTACGCCCCCCGTTCAGCTTCCCTCAGGCTGCCGATGCCTTGTCGGGCAGGGCCTTCGCCCCGTCCTCGGTGACGCGAGTCGCGCCAAAATAATCCGGTGTATCGATCGGGTCGAAGCGGATGACGGCACCGGGCCGCGGTGCGTCGATCATGTAGCCGCCGCCGACGTAGATTCCCACGTGACGGATGGCACGGGAATTGGTGAGGTCGTCCGAGAAGAACACCAGGTCACCCGGGAGCAGTTCGTCCCGTTTCGGGTGCGGCCCGGCGTTGTACTGATCGTTCGCCACACGGGGCAGTGTGATGTCCACGCTGCGATAGGCGGCCAGCGTAAGCCCGGAACAGTCGAATCGGCCGTTCTGATCAGCCGTCCCATTACCGCCCCACAGATACTCGGTGCCGAGCTTCTTCTGTGCGTAGTAGATGGCCCCGGCGGCCTGCTGCGAGGGCTGCACGCGGCTGGTGGGCCGGGCGAAGCTCTTCTGCAGAGTCGTGATGGTCTTCACGTAATTCTGGGTCTCGCGGTAGGGGGGCACGCCGCCGTACTTGATGACGGCGTAGGCGCCCGCGTTGTACGCGGCGAGCATGTTCTTGGTCGGGCTGCCGGGCGCGTCCTTCACATATCCGGCGAGTTTGCAGTCGTACGAGGCGGCGGACGGAATGGCATCCTGCGGATCCCACACATCCCTGTCGCCGTCCCCATCCCCATCGACCCCGTGCGTGGCCCAGGTCCCCGGAATGAATTGCGCTATCCCCTGAGCCTTGGCCGGACTCTTGGCGTTCGGATTGAACCCGCTCTCCTGATAGAGCTGCGCGGCGAGGAGAGCCGGATTAATGGCCTTGCACAGATTGCCCCACTTCTGGACGAGAGGCTGATAGGTGGCGGGCACGGCACCTTTCGCGAGCCCGACATTCCCCTGCCCGGCACCATTGGCGATGCTCCCGGCGGCCATATACGTCCCCACGACCAACAGGGCGATGAAACTCATCGCCCCACCGATACCGACGGCTGCGACCAGCCACGCCTTACGCACCGTCAACCACCCCTCACCGCGCGGGAGTCCACCGCGCCTCAGTGTAGAGGGGGCGCCTGTGCCGCAGGGTGATCTTGTCCTGTGCCGCCGTCACTTCTGCGCGCACTCGGCCCAGAGGAGCTTGCCGTGGTTCGCGGGCGCGTCACCGAGGCGATACGCGCCCCACGCGTCGGCGCAGGCCCGCACGAGTTGCAGCCCCCGCCCGCTCTCGGCGTCCTCCGGGGCGGGCGGCCCTCCGGTGGTCCCGAATCCGGGCGGGATCTGCGGGTTGGAATCCCACACGGCGACGCGGATCCCCTGCGGGGTGGCCTCGCGGAGACGGAGGGCGTAGGGGCCTTGGGTGTGGCAGTGGGCGTTGCTGAGCATCTCCGCGGCGAGGAGTTCGGCGGTGGGGGCGAGTTCGGCGAGGCCGTACGTGGCGAGGACGGCACGGAGGGTGGTGCGGGCGATGCCGGGGGCGCGGGGGTCGTGCGGGAGAGTGAGGGTGTAGCTCCAGGGCGGGGATACGGTTGTCGGCAGCATGGAACTCTCCGTTCAGGGGCGGTAGTTCATGGGGGTACCCAGTGACGATGCCGCTCCGTCGAGCGGGGTGCTTCCGGGCGTTGGCGCCTGAACCTCAAAGTAGCGGGACTGGATATATTCTTCAGCAGAGTTGGGGCAATTCCAAAGCCAGCCACCCGTGTGGGTGACCGGCCAGCACAGAGGAGCGACGGGCATGCCCGTGAGGACCAACCCGACGGCACGCCAACTCCGCCTCGGCGCCGAGCTGCGCAGACTGCGTGAGCGGGCGGGCCTGACGTCAACGGAAGCTGCTCGGCTCCTCGGCATGAAGCAGGCCCAGGTCAGCAACATGGAGACCGGACGCCTCGGCGTGAGCGCGGAGCGCGTGCGGGCTCTCGCCTGCCAGTACGAGTGCCCGGACAAAGCTCTGGTGGACGCCATCGCGGGGATGACCGGCGAACGCAAGCGTGGCTGGTGGGAGGAGTACCGGGACATCCTGCCGGCGAGGTTGCTGGACCTGGCCGAACTGGAGCATCACGGCTACGAGTTGCGCACTGCGCATACGTCGGGCATGCCCGGCCTCCTCCAGACGACGGAGCACGCACGCGAGGTCTTCCGCCAGGTTGTCCCCGAACTGACGCCACCGGAGGTGGAGCACCGCACCTCGTTCCGCATCAAGCGGCAGGCGGTCCTCTTCCGGCGGGACACAGTCCCGTATCGAGCGGTCATTCACGAAGCCGCACTGCACATGAGGTTCGGTGGCCGTGAGATTGCCAGGCAGCAGCTCAAGCACCTGCTCAAACTCGGCGAGCACCCGAACGTCTCCATCCTGGTCATCCCGTTCGACGCAGGCGGGTATCCAGGTGCGGGGCAGCCCATCTACTACGTCCATGGACCAGTACCGCAGCTCGACACCGTTCAGCTGGATCAGTCCCACGGAATCGCCCTATTGGACGCCGATGCGCAACTCGACAAGTACCGGACGGTACTGGACCGACTGACGGCCCTCAGCCTGATCGAGGTCGAGTCCCGCGCCCTCATCCACAGCATCATCCAAACCCTCTGAGAGGCAGATGTGTCCACCATGAGCTGGCAGAAGTCGTCGTACTGCGGCGAGGGCGAGTCCTGCGTACACGTCGCCGCCGGTCCCACCGGAACCGACGTCCATCTGACCGAAAGCGCCGACCCCACGGAGGCGATACTCACCGCCCGACCGGCAGCCTTCGCAGCCCTGATACGCACCCTCAACTCTCGCAACTCGTCCGGCATTTGAGGAAAGGACCGCCCTCCCCATGCCTGAAGGCAACAGCATCCCCGCAGACCTCGACTGGATCCGCGCCGCCCCCGAAGGGGAAGAAGGCCCAGGTCCCTGGATCGAGATCGCCTACGGCAAGGACGACGACGCCGTCTACCTACGGGAAACCAGCGACCCCGAGAACGTGGTCACCACCACCCAGAAGAAGTGGGACGCGTTCGTACTGGGCGTACAGGCAGGCGAGTTCGACCACTTCGTAGAGGGCGTCGACTGACATTGCTGGGCCGGTGGTGGTGTTCGTACCGGGGCCGCCCGGTTGTCCCGAGGTTGGCGGTTCCGGGCCGGGCGTAAAGGGCGCTCCGCTGCGCTGCGCGTCGGCTGCGCCGATGACCCTTCGGGCCACCCTTGACACCCAACCCTCCACCGCGAGAAGGAAGACGACCGGGCGGCCACGAAGCGGGGCTCACGGGGACCACTCGGCGGGTCATCGGGCTTGCCTGCCGGGTGCGGACTAAGCGGCTTTCCATAAGTCCTGTCGGTAGCGGGCCGGGAGCCAGGGGACTGTCCCGCATGTCCGGTTGAGGGCCGGGGCGTCTCCCGGGAGAACGCGGTCCTGCGCGTCCCGACTTGGTCACAGTGGCCTGTTCTCACCTGACGTGATGCCGGGTGGTTCGTAGGGTGATCACACCATCCAGCTGCTTTACCTGAGAGGGAACATGCCTCAGATCAGCGCATTCTCCACCGACGGGCGCCGCTCACGCCGTGCCCGTCGCACCGTCGCCGCCCTGGTCGGCGCGGCCGCCCTGGCCGCGCTGGGCACCGTGAACGCGCCAACTGCCACGGCCGCTCCCGCGCCGCCCGGCGGTGGCTCGTGGGACCACGAGTGGTCGGGGACCGGTGTCAAGGTCTACGTGAAGGAGCGCGGAGACATAGTCTCCGTGTGCGACACGGCCGCGAACAGTCACTCGGCCTGGACGACGGTGGACCGTCTGAACCCCGACGTCGAGGGCTACAAGATGTACGCCCGTGGTGGCAAGGGGACCTGCACGTCCCACTCGGCTGCCGAAGGCGGCAGGTACGACCTGGCGGAGGGCGGCCAGTACACCCTCAACTTCGAGGGCCGCGGTGACAACGGCGGCACGGTCGCGGGCTTCATCAACGACCACTGAGCATCAGCGTGTGGCGGGGGGGGGGGGGGGGGGGCGGGGGGGGGGGCGGGCCCCCCCCCGCCACCCACC
>NZ_JBHYIG010000154.1:0-440 GCF_042740015.1 Streptomyces sp. NPDC059037 | reverse complement strand
CCCATCAAGTCCTGGAGCGAGCACGAGATCAGCTTCTTCGGCGCCCCGGGGACGGGCGGGCCCCACCCCCCCCGCCCCCCGCGCCGCCCGCGCCCCCCCCCCGGCCCTCCTGACCTCTCGCACTCGGCCGGGACGCCTTGGCGGGCGCTGTTGACATCTCGAACGAACGCCTGGCGAAGGCAGCGTCAACGCCTCCGGCATCCGCAGTCTCAGCTCGCGTTACGTGCAGCACTTCTGGATACGCGCTTAGTTCGTAGCAGCGCTGCCCGCTGAAGCGGTGCGCGGCCAGTCTCGGATCGGTCCCGGTCTCGTCAAGCGTCCGCCGACCGGATCTTCCGGGGTGACCGTCACGCATCACCGGTGCTGAGTGGGGGTGGGGGACCTACTTTGGAAAAGTAGTGATCTGGCACAAGGGGGTTCGTACATCGGCGGCTCATAGC
>NZ_JBHYIG010000153.1:0-22779 GCF_042740015.1 Streptomyces sp. NPDC059037 | reverse complement strand
GCCCGCGGGGCGGGGGCCGCCGGCCACTGGGAAGCGGGCGATCCTACACACACAAACGGGGCCCCCCCGACCGGGGGGCCCCGCTCTCATCTTCTGTGGGCTGTTCTTGAGTGATGCGGACCAGGGGTTTCGTGGGCCTTGTGGAGATCGTTGCCCGCTGTGGAGGTGATCGTTGCCCGCTGTCAGGGGTGTGGGGTTCCGCTACCTTGGTCCTGCTTCGCCGGTGGCTTGTTCCTGAAGTCGGCTCGGATCCCCCAACAGGCCTTTGCAGGTGATGAGTTCGGGTCCGACGGGATGGATGGCATCGCCGATATAGGATCGGCCTATGGGGCGTTCCAGGCCGATCGAACCGCTGTCTGAGCCACTCGCGGATGGAGTGGTCGCCGTGAGGTTCCGGCGTGAGTCCGATGTGAGTGCGATCGGGGCAGCGAGCTGCGACCCTGAAACGCGGCGTTGGCTCGATGACACACCCGTGGACGAAGCCGCTCGCAGCACGAGCGTGTCCCGGGCGGAAGAGGCATGGCGAACCGGGCAGGCGACCCCGCTGGTGATCGCGGATGCCACCACGGACGAGCCGGTCGGGATCATTAACCTGCAGTTCCGGGACGATGATGTGGCAACCATCGCCTACAGCGTGTTCCCTGCCAGCCGCGGCCAGGGGATCGCCCCGCGGGCCGTGCAACTGCTTGCGGGATGGGCCTTGAGCGATCTTGGATTGACTCAACTGCTGCTTGAGGCTGACCCGGAGAACACGTCCTCGGTCAGGGTTGCCGAGAAGTGCCGGTTTCAGCGGATTGGCAGTCGCGTTGAGTCAAGTGCGGAGGGCCAAAACACGCTGATTGTGTTCGCCTGCACGAAGGTTTGATCTCGAATGGGTCTGATCAGCAGTGACGTGGCCGCCTCACAGTTCCCTGCTCGTTGACTGAGTGATCCCATTTCGCCCGCCTTGCACATGCGTGGGATCTGTCTGCCTCATTTCGTGATCATCTCCTAGAGTGTGGGTGATGGATTCCCCAACTGGCCAATGATTACGGCTAGTTGGACGGAATCGACCTCGTGGCGAGGGGGCGATTCGTGACGTCGCTGCTGGAGAAGTTGCACGCGCGGGCGTCTGCGTCGCAGGCGCGGGCGAAGGAGTTGCGGATTCAGATCACTGCGCTTCAAGAGGAACTCACGGCCGAGGAGACGCGGCTGTCGCGCTGGACGGTGACTGCGGAGACGGTGGCTGCATTGCTGGCCGAAGAGGGCGCCAGCGAGGAGGACGTAGCCGTGGAGGCGGTGGTCGGCGAGGGGACGCCGGCGGCGGTTGCGGCGGAGCGGCCGCGGGCGGTGGTCTCGGCGCCGGTGACGAGGGCGGATGGTGAGGTGTTGTCCGAGGCGAACGAGGATGTGGTTCTCGCGCTGGCGTCGGCGGGGCGGCCGCTGCGGTCGAGGGAGATCTGTGAAGCGCTCGGCCTGGGGACAGATCACCGGCGGGTGGAGGGGATGCGCACGAAGCTGAAGCGGCTGGTCAAGTACGGCTGGCTGGCCGAGGAGGCAGTGGGATTGTTCTCGATCGCCCCCGGTGTCGGGGACGCCAGAGCCGGCGGTGACGCGAACAGGGTGGCTGCCGAGGCCGTGCAGGAGATGGCTGCCGAGGAGGCGTGAGGTGGCGCCGCCGGGAGGACTAGTCCCGGCGGCGCCGGGGTTGCGTGAGCGCCCCGAACTGAGAAGAAGAGGCTCGCGCGTCTCGAAGAGTAGTGCTGTTGCGCCGTGTTGGGTTCGCCGAGCCGTAACTGGGCGCCGGCCTGCGGTTATTGCAGGTTGTGGGCTGGGGCCGGGAGGGCTTTGGCGGCATGTCTGCACCGTTAGCGGCGCGCAAGCGGCGGCCACAGCGGGGTGTTCAGGCCCGCCTCGAGACGGGCGATGGTGGCGACGTCGGGCCAGGTCCGGCCGTCGAGGACGTCGCCGATGGTCTGGCGGTTGATACCCAGCAGGTCAGCGGCACCGCGGCGGCTGAGGCCGCGCTCCGAGAGGGCGGCGGCCATACGACGGGCGATGGTCTGGACGACCGCTGCGGCGATGTCGTCGACGACTGCGTCGGGCCAGGCTTCCGGATCGCGGGTCAGTTCCCGGGGCGCGCGGGAGCGCGCGTTTCCTCCGACCATGCTTCCACGCTCCTGTTCGTCGAGGTCGTACGCGACTTGGGCGGCAGGTTGTCCTGCCGGTATTCGTGGTCCATGGCACTGGATGCGGCGACGTCTTCGGTCATCGACGCGTACGCTCCGCGCGCGCCGGGTTCTGTCTGGGATGAGGTGGCGCCGCTGGTGAAGGCGGTGGTCACGGCCACGGTCGAGCGGGTGAGCTACGCGGTGGAGGACTTGCTGCACGTGGTTGCCCGGCTGGCGATCTGGGCGGAGGGGCGGGGCATCGAACGCGAGCCGGCCGTCTGGCTGCGGAACGAGACAATCGACGCGTTCGTGCTGACCGGCTGCGCGGGCCTGAAGCCCGGCACGTTGCGCACCTACCGCACGTGGCTTCGCCGGGTCAGGGATGTGCTCGTCTGGGACGGCGGCGGCGAGAGCGAGGGAACCAGGCTGTCGGCCCCGCCCGCGCCCGCGCCGCCTTACGGGTCTGGTGAGATCGCCCAGCTTCGTTCCTGGGCCGGGCAGTTGCGGCCCCGCACCCGTCTCGATGCGCTGGCTCTGCTCGCGCTGGGAGAGGGCATGGGTCTGGCTCCTGGGGAGATCGCCCGCCTGCGCGGCAGTCAGCTTCGCTTCACCAGGTCCGGCGCCTGTGTGCTGGATGCCGGTGTGTTCGGTCGGCTGCTGGTGGCCCGCGCGGAGTGGGAGGACACCCTCGCCGAGCTGGCCGGGCGAGCCGGGGAGGACTTCCTGTTCCGTCCCGGTCACCAGGACCCGCCGCCCGACAACTTGATCGCTTCGTGGACGTGGCAGCACCGCCCCGACGATCCGCTGCCCCGCTTGAACGCCCGGCGTCTGCGCGCGTCTTGGATCGTGTCGTTGATGCGACGCCGGATCGATCCGGGGGTGATCGCGGCGGCGGCCGGGCTCGCCTCGACCGCCTCGCTCGCCCGCTACCAGCATTTCGTGCCCCCGCTCAGCGCGAAGGAGACGGCACAGCTGCTTCGAGGCCACCGGTGAGGGCCCTGTCGCCAGGCCATCCGACCGCTGTCCATCGGGGTCGTCCGCGGCCGGTGACCGACGCTCCGGCCCGCATCCCGGACTCCAAGGTGTTCCAGCTGGCCGCCCTGCTGGACCGCTCCGGCGCCATCGGCCTGATCGACCAAGCGCTGGGGCCGCGGCCGGGGCCGACAGGGCTGCCGGTCAGGACGGTGCTGACCGGGCTGCTGGTGTCCCTGCACTACACCGGGCGGGCCACTCTGGCCGAGGCCTGGCGCATCCTCGCCTTCAGCCTCTCGCCCACCGCTCAGCAGCGGCTCGGCGTTGCGCGGGTTGCCCCGTCGGCTCTGTCGCGGCGGATCTACCGGTCCTTCGACCGCGTCACCTCGGCCCTCGACCCGGCCCGCCATGACCGTCGGCGCCGCCTCCCGCTCGCTGAAGCCGCACCCATCGCGGCTGCCTGGGAGGACGACGAGCCGGGGCATGCCCGCAAGAAGACGGTGCTGCAGCAGATCTGCACCGCGCTGATCTGCGAGACCGTCCGTATCGCCCGTCGATGCGGGGCCCTGAAGCACTGGCGGGGCGACGTCGGCATCGACGCGACCGCCTTGCCGTCCTGGCACAAGCCCGCCAGCCAGCGACGCCGTCTGGCCTCCCTCGACCTCACCGCGGGCTGGCACTTCTCCGGCGGATCCCGCGAGCCCACCTTCGGTCTGAGCGGGCACCTCGCTCTGGCCGCGCTGTCCCGTCCGGCCAGGGGCCGCATCGCCCAGATCGCGCTCGGCCTGGTCGTCGACCATCCCGGACGCCGCACCGGAGCCAACGCCCTCACCCTGCTCAGGCCGCTGGCCGCACTCGATCTCCCCATCGGCACGCTGGCCGTTGACCGCCTCTACACCGGCGCCCGCCCCGAAACGTTCGCGCTGCCCGCCCGCGAGCTGGGATACCGGCTCGCCCTGGACTACTCCCAGGACCAGCGCGGCATCCAGGGCACCCACCGCGGCGCCCTCATGATCGACGGCACCCTGACCTGCCCGATGATCCCGCCCGTCCTCGCGAACGCCACCCACCGCCTCGACGACAACGAGGCCCGCAGCCCGAACGAGATCACTGCCACACGGATCAACAGCCGGAAGCCGTACTTCCTCCACCTCAAACAGGGCCCTGACGGCAGCGGGGCGATCCGGCTGGCCTGCCCGGCCGCCGGCCCCGCGCCGACCGTGAACTGCCCCCGCAGGCCCGCCGCCAACGGCCCGCCACGAACCCTCGACCTCACCGATCCACGACAGCGATCCACGCACCCGGCCGCACGGCCCACCGTGATCGCCCCGCCACTGCCGACCGAGCAGGGGCCGGACATCTGCCGCCAGCAGTCGATCACCATCCACCCCGGGAACCTCGGAACACTGGAGAAGTTCCGCCAGGACCTGCCCTACCTCACCGACGCCTGGACCAGCACGTTCGCCGTGATCCGACCGCAGAACGAGGGAATCAACGGCATCCTCAAGGGCCACCGCATCGACATCTCCGAGCCGAAGAACCGACTCGCGCATGGCCGCGTCGCCCAGACACTGCTGACCACGCTCATGGTCACCATCGCGAACCTGATGATCCTCGACGTCTTCTGCCAGACCACCCGCGGCGAACACCTGCCCGCCACCAGCTACGACACCGAACCCCACACCGCCGAGGAACCGATTCCCACACCGACCGGACGTCCCCCGCCAACGGCACCGTGACGACCCGGAAGTGAACAGCCACACCAACCGCCGCCACGAGACGTCCCCGGTCCCGCAGCCACACCACCGCGCGCTCCGCCGCATCGACCACCCCCGGAAGGCACCCCCGAGAGCCCCGGAACCGCCACTCAGCCCCGGCCGGACCTCAAAACACCCCCGAAAACTGCAAGATCCCGCCCAATCGACTCGATCGGACGGGATCTCAGGAAGCCAACCTGAGCGAACTCAAGAACTTCCTTTCTGTGGAGCTAAGGAGAATTGAACTCCTGACCTCCTGCATGCCATGCAGGCGCTCTACCAACTGAGCTATAGCCCCTTGCTTGCTTCCGCCCGGTTCCCCCGGCGGCTCCGCCAACATTACACGGTCCTCCCCGTGCTCCACCAAATCGTTTCCCTTCTGTACGGATACGGCCGGTACTGTCTGCCTTCGTGACCGTGATCGCGCTCGCCGCCGCCCGTCGCCGCGTTCCCCCCGCCGCCTGGGTCTGCCTGCTGTCCTTCACGGCCTTCTGGCTCGCACAGCGTGCCGCCGACGTCTCGATGATCGACCTGATGGTCTACCGCGCCGAGGGCGAGACCGTGCGCGCGGGCGGCGACCTCTACGCGCTGCGCACCACCGAGGCCCATCTGCCCACCACCTACCCGCCGTTCGCCGCCCTCCTCTTCACGCCGCTGACGCTCCTGGACACGGCGGACATGCGCACCCTGGCGACGCTCGGGAACCTGCTGCTGCTCGTGGTGCTCGTCCGCCTCTCCCTGCGCCTGATCGGAGATCCGCGGCACGCGGGCGTGGAGAGCGCGCTGTGGGTGGCGGCGCTCGCGATCTGGGCGGAGCCGGTGTGGACGACGCTGCGGTACGGCCAGGTCAATCTGCTGCTCGCCGTCCTGGTCCTGTGGGACCTGTCCCGGCGGCCGGGCCACCGCTGGGCGGGCGTGGGCATCGGCGTCGCGGCGGCGGTCAAGCTCACGCCCGCGCTCTTCGCGGTGTTCCTGCTGCTGACCGGTGCCGCCGAGGCCGTGCGGCGGGGGCAGTGGCGGGTACCCGTGCGGCACGCGTGCGTGGCCGCCGCCTCGTTCGCCGGCGCGACGCTGCTCGCGGCCGCCGTCCTGCCGTACGACTCCTGGCGCTTCTGGACCCGGATGGTCTTCGACGCGGGCCGGGTCGGGCTCGCCGAGGACACCGCGAACCAGTCGCTGCGCGGCGTCCTCGCGCGGCTTCTGCACACCGAGGAACCGGGCCTGCGGTGGGCGGTGACCGCGGCGGCGGTCGGCGCGCTCGGCCTCGCCGTCGCCGTCGCCGCCGAGCTGCGCGGGGAGCGCGCCCGCGCGGCGGTGGCCTGTGCGGCGACGGCACTGCTCGTCAGCCCGGTGTCGTGGTCGCACCACTGGGTGTGGTGCGTACCGATGGCGCTGCTTGCGTGGACGGCGGCGGTGCGCCGGGGCGGCCGGGCCAGATGGGCGGCGACCGGAACCGTCACGCTGGTCTTCTGCTCGTACGCCCTGTGGTGGGTGCCGCATGGCGTGGGACGGCTTGAACTCGGCCAGAATTATGGCCAAATGACGCTGTCCGCCCTCTACGTAGTGACCGCTTTCGCGTTCCTGCTGCAAGAGATGCTGCAAGGGATCGGACGCCGGGCCCGCCCGGAGATCAAGCCGTGGCGAAGGAGTAGAAGCGCTTGAGCGTGCAGTGCTCGTCGAGCAGCCGACCGTAGATCGGCTCCCCTTCGAGCTCGCGGTACGTCTCGATGGGGTCGCCTTTTATGATCAGCGCCCGCGCGCACTCCTCGCACCAGTACTGGTAGTCCTGGTTGACCGGCTCCATGTCGCGGACGATCGGCGTACCACTGCCGCACCAGTCGCACTTCCGCCTGTGTGCACCCATCGATCAGCTCCAGCTGTGGCCGCAGGCCGTGCACACGTACGAGACACCGCCGTTGTCGCCGAGTACTTGGGCGACATGGGACGAACCGCAGGACGGACAGGTCAGGAGGGCGATCGCCGCGAAGGGAGCGGCAGCGCGCCGCGGCGCGGCCACATCGATGAGGCCTTCGGCCCCTTCGAGGATGCTCGCAGGCATCGCTCTCCCTTCCGTCGGGTCACATTCGGTGATCTGGTGCGGTCCCCTTCCGGCCGTCCGATTCTGCCACGGTCTGAGCGAACCGGTCAGCGACGCATTCGTACCAGTCCGGACACGGCGCCAAGGGCGGCAGCCCCTGCCAGTGCGTACGAGCACACCAGGAGCGCGTCCGCGGATGAATACGCCCCCGGAGCCCCTTGTGACTCAAGCCGGTTGAGGAAAAGTGCGCCGAAGACCGCGACACCGGTCAGCTGGCCGAGCTGAGCGACCGTCGAGAGCAGGCCGCTGGCGTCCGCGGCGTCCTCCGGCCGCACCGTGGAAAGCGCCCGGGTGAGCGTCGGGCTGAAGCCGAGGGCAAGGCCCACGCCCATGCCCACGAAGGCCGCATACAGCCACGGGCCGCCCTCCCCGCCGTCGCGCAGCACCAGGCCCACGGCGAGCGCGGACACCGAGGTGAGCGCGAACCCACCGGGAATCAGCGCGCGTTGGGCCGCCGCGGGCCAGCGCCGCCAGGTCAGGCCGACCACGCCGAAGACCACAGCGGTCGGCGCGAACGTGAGCCCTGCACGCAACGCGCTGTAGCCGAGACCGCCCTGGATGTGCAGGGTGAGCACGAAGAGGAAGCCCGCGTTGACCGCCATCACCACGGCGATCCGGAAGACCGCGAGGCCCATGCCCGGGATGCGCAGGACCCGCGGCGCGATCAGCGGCGCCCCGCCACCGCGGGAGAGCCGGGACTCGTAGCCGCAGAAGAGCGCGAAGACGACCGCCGCCGCACCGAGGGAGAGCCATGACCACAGCGGCCAGCCCTTCTCCTGGCCGAGCACCAGCGGCACGGTGAACAGCGAGACCGCGGCGCCGAGCAGCACAAGCCCCGGCAGATCGAGCCCGCGGGACCGCTCCCCCGCCGCCGCCCCGGTCCGCTCCGCCGCCTTCTCCCCGGCCCGCCCGGCGCCACCGCCCCCGTCGCGCGGCAGCACCCGCCCCGCCACGACGAGCAGGGCCACGCCGACCGGCACGTTCACCAGGAACACCGGGCGCCAGCCGGTGCCGAACAGATCGGCGCTGACCAGGATTCCGCCGAGCACCTGGCCCGCCGCGGCCCCGATCGCGAGGACCGCCGAGTACGCGCCGAGGGCCCGCGTGCGCGCCTCGCCGGTGAAATTGCGCTGGATCAGGCTGAGCACCTGCGGGATGAGCAGCGCCGAGCCCGCGCCCTGCAGCAGCCGGAAGGCGATCAACTCGCCCGTGCCCTGGCTGAGTCCGCAGGCGAGCGAGGCGACGGTGAAGACCGCGAGCCCCACGAGATACATCCGCCGGTGCCCGACGCGGTCGCCGAGCCGCGCTCCGGTGATGAGCAGCACCGCGTACGTGATGGTGTAGCCGGCGATCACCAGCTGCAACCCGGCGCCGGACGCGCCGAGTTCGTCGCGGATGGTGGGTGCGGCGACATTGACGATGAAGACGTCGAGCAGCGCCATGAACTGGGCCGCGATGACGACCGCGAGCAGCCGTCCGGGGCGATTGTCAGTGCCAGGGGCTTTACTGAGTAGGTGACTTGGACCAGTGGGATCGGTCGGAGTTGCCGTTGCCATGGCAGCGAGCCTGCGCGCGGCTCGGTACGGGTAACGAGAGCCTGCCGATGCTGGTACTGACAGCACCTGGCAGCGTTCGGCGCGGGCACGGACGATGGGGATGTGACGACGATGGGGACGACTCAGCGACGGCGGCCGGAGCTCGCCGCCTTCCTGCGCAGCCGCAGGGCCCGGGTGACACCGGCCGATGTGGGCATGCCGCCCGGCCTGCGCCGCCGCACCCCGGGCCTGCGCCGCGAGGAGGTCGCGCAGCTCTCCGGGGTGGGCGTCACCTGGTACACGTGGCTGGAGCAGGGCCGCCCCATCAACGCCTCGGCGCAGGTCCTGGACGCCGTGGCGCGCACGCTGCGTCTGGAGCAGCCCGAGCGCGAGCATCTCTACCACCTGGCCGAGGTGCCCTATTCGCCGGACCCGGAGTGCGCCGCCAAGGCCGTCGGCCCGGAGATCCAGGGCATCATCGACGCCCTCGATCCGCACCCGGCGGTGGTCTACAACGCGCGGTACGACATCCTCGCCACCAACCCCGCCTACCGCGACCTCTTCTTCGTCCCGCAGGTCGCGGCCCTCGGCGTACCGAACGTGCTGTGGACGCTGTTCATCGTGCCCGACCCCGTGTGCCCGCTGGTGTACCGGGAGACGGAGCTGCCGGTGATGGTGGCGACGCTGCGCAGTGCCTACGGCCGGCATGTGGGCGAGCCCGCCTGGGAGGCGTTCATCCACCGCCTGTCCTCCGCGAGCCCGCTCTTCGCCGAGCTGTGGGAGAGCGGGAACGTGGCGCCGCCGGGACCCCGTGTGAAGACGTTCCGGCACGAGGCGGTCGGCGAGCTGCGGATGACGTCGGTCTCGCTGTCCATCAACGGCATGCCGGAGTGCCGGATCGTCGCGTACACACCGGACGACGAGGAGAGCAGGCAGCGGACGGCGCGACTGCGCGAGATGCGGGAGCCGCTGTGGCCCGTAGAAGCCATGGAACCCATAGAACCCATAGCGCCCATTGCACCCGTAGCACCGATGGGATCCATGGAACCGACGGACCGATAGCGGCCCCGGGAACGGAAAATCCCGCCCTCTGACGAGGACGGGATCCGGATTGTGGAGCTAAGGAGAATTGAACTCCTGACCTCCTGCATGCCATGCAGGCGCTCTACCAACTGAGCTATAGCCCCTTGCGTTCTCCCCGCTCGGCGGGCGAACAAGAAGAACTTTAGCCTGCGACCAGCCGGAATGTGAAATCCGGGTCCGACCGCCCGTCGAAGCGGCTCCGGGGCGCTCAGTCGTCGTCGCCGAGCACCGGTTCCGGCAGCGTTCCCGCGTTGTGTTCCAGGAGGCGCCAGCCGCGCGCGCCCTGGCCGAGGACGGACCAGCAGCAGTTGGAGAGCCCGCCGAGGCCCTCCCAGTGATGGGACTCCAGGCCGAGGAGGCGGCCGATGGTGGTGCGGATCGTGCCGCCGTGACTGACCACCACGAGCGTGCCGTTGTCCGGCAGCTTCTCGGCATGGCGCAGGACGATCGGCGCGGCCCGGTCGGCGACCTCGGTCTCGAGCTCGCCGCCGCCGCGGCGCACCGCTTCGCCGCGCTTCCACGCGGCGTACTGGTCGCCGAAGCGGGCGATGATCTCGTCGTGCGTCAGGCCCTGCCACTCACCGGCGTACGTCTCCTGGAGACCCTCCTCGTGCGTGACGGGGAGGTCGGTGATGGCGGACAGCTCATCCGCCGTGGCCGCGGCCCGCTTCAGGTCGGACGCCACGATCGCGTCCGGCTTCAGCGAGGCGAGCAGCCGGGCGGCGCGCCTGGCCTGCGAGACGCCTGTGTCGGTCAGCTCGATGTCCGTGGAGCCCTGGAAGCGGCGCTCCAGGTTCCACGCCGTCTGGCCGTGCCGCCACAGGATGATCCGGCAGCCGCGGTTGTTCACCGAAGCTCACCGTCCAGGTCGGCCTCCTCCGCGGCCCGCTGCTCGGCGTGCTCGGCGGCCTTGCCGCGGGTCGCCTTGGCGTCCTCGGGCAGGTCGATCTCGGGGCAGTCCTTCCACAGACGCTCGAGGGCGTAGAAGACACGCTCCTCGCTGTGCTGGACGTGCACCACGATGTCCACGTAGTCGAGGAGGATCCAGCGGGCGTCGCGGTCCCCCTCGCGGCGGACCGGCTTGGCGCCGAGCTGCTTGTTCAGCTGCTCCTCGATCTCGTCGACGATCGACTTGACCTGGCGGTCGTTGGGCGCGGATGCGAGCAGGAAGGCGTCCGTGATCGACAGCACGTCGCTGACGTCGTACGCGATGATGTCGTGCGCGAGCTTGTCGGCCGCCGCCTGCGCGGCGGTGGTGATGAGCTCGATGGAGCGGTCCGTGGCGGTCACAGTTGAGCTTTCCTTCGGAGGGCAATACCTCACCAAGGGTCTCACGGACCGCCGACAGCACCCCCGGCGTTTTTTCGATCACCCTGTCTGCTGCGTCACCCCGGCGGTGTTCCCGGCCGGGGCGACGCAGCGGACAGCGCTCGTCTCAGCCCGTCTCTCAGCCCGTCTCTCAGCCCGTCTTGTAGTCCTGGCCGAGCACCACCGAGACATCCGCGTTCGGTGCGGTCTTGCCCTTGCGGACGGCGCTCTCCGGCAGGCCGAGGGTCTTGGCGACCTCGGCGGCCTGCGTCTTCTTGGCCACGTCGGCGTACGTGACCTGCGACGCCGCCTGGGCGACCGACCCCGCGCCGCTGTCGACGAAGGTGTAACCGCCGTTGACCAGGGAGATCCGTGCGTCCTGTCCCGCGCCCTTGGTCCCGGAGGCGTTCTTGACGCCGACCCGCAGGGCCGCGTCCTTCTCCGGGCTCTTGACCGCGCCGCCCAGGACGTTCTCGACGACGCTCTCGCCGGCCTTCTCCGACAGCGTTCCGTCCTGCTGGACCGGGAGCAGCTGGGTGGCGTAGTCGCCGCCCTTGGCGCGGTCGGCGAGCTTGGCGAGGAAGGCGCCCAGGTCCTTCTCCTTGAGCGACGGGTCCAGGATCTGGGCCAGGGACTGCACGGTGGTCGTCGCGGCCTGCGGGTCGGAGGACAGCTTCCGCAGGACGCCCTGCATGACCGCGCCGAAGCGGCCGAGCTGGTCCGTCTCGGACTCGCCGGACGCCCGGTAGGTGGCGTACGCGACGGCCATCGGGCCGCTCAGGGTCTGCTGCTCGCCCTTCTTGACGAGCGGGGCCTCGCCCTTCTTCGCCTTGGGGTCGGGCACATTGGCGTTCGTGTCGATGTCGATGTTGCCGACGAGTTCGACGAGGTTGTTCAGGTAGGGGGTGTCGAGGCGCCAGGTGCCCTCGACCTGGGTGCCGAGCAGCGCGTCGATCGACTCGCGCGTGCCGGTCGAGCCGTCGTCGTCGACCGACTTGCCCAGGGTCGTCCCCGTACCGTCGTCGTCCGTCACGGAGAGGGAGTTGGGCAGCAGCACGGTGGTGCCGCGTTTGGCGGTGGTGTTGTTCACCAGGAGCGCGGTGGAGGTGCCGCCGCCCTTCGTGTTGTGCAGGTGGACGACGATCACGTCGCGGTTCTGCGGTCCTGCCGCGGCGCCGCCGCCACCGGTCTTGTCGTCCGAGACACCGGGCAGCTTGCCCGCGTACCAGAGGTAGCCGACGCCGCCCGCGACGACGAGCGCGAACACCACGATCAGCACGACGACCCGGGAACGCCCGCGCCGCTTGGCCTCCTCGCGCCGCTCGGTGCGGCTCTCGGTGAACTTCAGCCAGTCGATGACGTCTTCGGATTCCTCGTCCGGCTCCTCGATGAACGAGAACTGCTGCGTCTCGTACGCACGCTCGCGTTCGCGCTCGGGTGCCGGCTCCCGCTCGGGCACCGGCCGCCGCGGCTGCGGCTGCGGCGGTACGGCCTCCGGGGGCTGCCGCGGAGGCTGTTGCTGCTGCGGGATCCAGCCGGTCTGGGTCTGCTGCGACTGCGGCTGCTGCTGCGCCTGCTGCCGACCGTACGGCGGGTACGAACCGGTGTCGTACGCCCCGGAGTCGTACGGCGGCACGGGAGGCTGCTGCCCCGTCGCGTACGGGTCGTAGCCGTAGCCCTGCGGCTGCTGTTGCTGCTGTTGCCGCGGAGGCTGTTGCTGCTGAGCCCCGTACTGGTCGTACGAAGCCGAGGGCTGCACCTGCTGGTACACCGGCTGGCCGTACTCGTCGTACCCGACGACCTGGTACTGGTCAGCCGCGTACTCGCCCGCATACGGGTCGCCGCCCGCGTACGGGTCGTACTGTCGGTCGTTCACCGGTGCCCCTCTCGGCTCAGTCGCCGCGGTACAGCTCGCGCTTGTCGATATAACGCACCACACCGTCCGGCACCAGGTACCAGACGGGGTCCCCCTTGGCGACCCGTGCACGGCAGTCCGTGGACGAGATGGCGAGAGCGGGCACCTCCACAAGGGAGACGCCGCCTTCGGGAAGCCCGGGGTCGGCCAGCGTGTGGCCGGGCCGGGTGACCCCGATGAAGTGCGCCAGGGAGAAGAGCTCCTCCGTGTAGCGCCAGGTCAGGATCTGGCCGAGGGCGTCGGCGCCCGTGATGAAGAAGAGGTCCGTGTCCGGGTTGAGCGTGCGCAGATCGCGCAGCGTGTCCGTGGTGTACGTCGGTCCGCCGCGGTCGATGTCGATGCGGCTCACCGAGAACTGGGGGTTCTCGGCGGTCGCGATGACCGTCATCAGATAGCGGTCCTCGGCCGGGGACACCACCTTGTCGCTCTTCTGCCACGGCTGCCCGGTCGGCACGAACACCACCTCGTCGAGGTGGAACTGCGCGGCGACCTCCTGGGCCGCCACCAGGTGTCCGTGGTGGATCGGGTCAAACGTTCCGCCCATGACGCCCAGGCGGCGCTTGCCCTTACTGGCCGGGCCGGTACCGGGACCGGTAGGCATGTCCTGCTCTCCCATGCGTGCAGACCCTACCGGCCCGGCGGACGGGCTCCGTTTCAGCGTCCGTTCAGCGGGACCGCTCAGCGGTCCCGGTTGAAGCGCGTGGTGATCCACAGAAGCAGGCAGAGAACGACGAACGCGCCGCCGCCGGTGATCAGAGGGTTGAGGCTTTCGTGGTTGCCGCCGTGCTCGCCGCCCTCGGAGGCGAGAGTGACCAGCTGGGCGGCGGTGCTGTGGAGGCTCATCTCAGGCAGGACCTATCCGGGGGTGGGATGGACATAAAGACTTCCGGGCCATCGTATGCGGGGGCCACGGCGGAGCTCACGCCGACTCAGCCGTCCCGCTCGGCGCGCTCCTCGGCCTGACTCCGGCTCTGGCCCTGGCTCTCGCCCTGACTCTGGCCCGGCCCCTCGCCTCGGCCCTCTCCCTCGTCCTGACCCTGCTTGTATCCCCGGAGCAGGAACCACCCCACCAGGACGCAGCCGACGACCATGACGATCAGCACGACGCGGAGCAGATTGCCCGCCCCCTGCTCCTTGGCGGCCAGGTCTGCCGCCTCCGTGACCCAGTGGTGGGATGCGGCGCTGTGCTCCATGACGGACGACATGACGGACGACTCCATTCGCTGTGCTGCCCTGTCACGGTAACTCCGCCTACGCTGGGACCCACCTCGGGGGCATGACTGGACGAGCATGGGGGATGGGGCATGACCGACGACAACGACCACGGCCACGCGAACGGCGGCCAAGAAGACAGCGGTCACGAGAACGTGCCGAGCCGGCAGCGCAGGCGCTTCCCCGGCATCTCGTCACGGGCGTACGAACACCCGGCGGACCGCTCGGCCCTGGTGGCCCTGCGCAAGCTCAGCGGCTTCGACACGGTCTTCAAGGCCCTCAGCGGCCTGCTCCCCGAGCGGAGCCTGCGGCTGCTCTTCCTGTCGGACTCCGTACGGGTCTCCGACGCACAGTTCGCGCACCTCAACATCATGTTGCGGGACGCCTGTTACATCCTGGACCTGGAGAAGGTCCCGCCGATGTACGTGAACCAGGACCCGAACCCGAACGCGATGTGCATCGGCCTCGACGAGCCGATCATCGTGGTGACCACGGGCCTCGTCGAGCTGCTCGACGAGGAGGAGATGCGGGCGGTCATCGGCCACGAGGTGGGGCACGCGCTGTCCGGCCACTCGGTGTACCGGACGATACTGCTCTTCCTCACCAACCTCGCGCTCAAGGTGGCATGGATCCCGCTCGGCAATGTGGCGATCATGGCGATCGTGACCGCCCTGCGCGAGTGGTTCCGCAAGTCCGAGCTGTCGGCGGACCGCGCGGGGCTCCTGGTGGGCCAGGACCTCAAGGCGTCGATGCGCGGCCTGATGAAGATCGCGGGCGGCAACCACCTGCACGAGATGAACGTGGACGCGTTCCTGGAGCAGGCCGCGGAGTACGAGGCCGGGGGCGACCTGCGCGACTCCGTACTGAAGATCCTGAACATGCTGCCGCGTACGCACCCCTTCACCACCGTGCGCGCCGCCGAGCTGAAGAAGTGGGCCGAGACCCGCGACTACCAGCGGATCATGGACGGCCACTACCCCCGCCGCGACGAGGACAAGGACACCTCGGTCTCGGACTCCTTCCGCCAGTCCGCATCCAGCTACGCGGACGATGTGCGGCAGAGCAAGGACCCGCTGATGAAGCTGGTCAACGACATCGCGGGCGGCGCGGGCGACCTGGGCGGCAAGCTGCGCGGGAAGTTCACCGGGGGCGGCGGGCAGGGCGGGCAGGACCGCGGCCCCACCGAGGACAAGTAGCCTTCACGGCCAACCCTCACGGCCAACCCTCACAGCGAAGGCTGGGCGGTCGCCGCGAGCGACCCGCACAGTGCCGTGGCATCCCCCGTCGCGTACGGATCGGTGCCCGCGGGGCCGCCCGCCTTCGCCTTCTGCCCGGCGAGCAGCGGCCGCAGCTGGTTCGCGGCGTCTGCGGAGCAGGTGAGCGGTCCTGCCTGCATGTACGAGACGATCAGCTCGGTCTGGCGCATCCGCAGGTCGTCGCGGTCGAAGCGGAACTGCAGCTCGCGGCGGACGGTGAACAGCGAGGCCTTGGCGTGCTCGTCCTTGCCGTCCTTGGCCTCCTTGCCGACGGGCCGCAGGGCGTAGACGAAGGTGTGGTCCGAGGTCACCTCGAGGGTGTCCTTGTCGGTCTCGGTGGCGTGCAGCGAGCCCTGGACGCGGATTCCGGGCGAGGCCAGGGCCACCTTCGTCGGGTCGAACCGCACCAGCCAGCCGGTGGGCGCGTGGCGCCCGTCCGCGGCGGGGTGCGCGAAGCTCTGGTCGAACTGGTCGAGCTGCTGCGGGTCGAGCAGGATCCGCGCGGACCGCACGGTGCCGCCGGTGAGCACGTCCGGGTCGAGCGAGGACTCGACGAGATAGTCCTTGGCGGTGGTCAGGGCGGTCATGACCTGGCCGTCCGAGAAGTGTGAAGTGCCGCGCGACGAGGGCAGGTTGATGCCGGACGCGCCCACCCGGAACTGCGCGGCGGGGCTGTGCGCGTACAGCTCGGCGGGCTTCTCGGCGCCGGGCACGGCTCCCTGCGGGGCGAGCGGTATGACCGTCATCCGCAGCGGTTCGGGGCGCTGGGCGACCGGGGCCTGATACGGGTGGCGTACGCCCATGTAGATCGCGGTGCCGAAGGCGACGGCGATCAGCAGGACGAGGATCACGGCCTGCTTGGAGTAGTTCCGGCGGGCCGCGGCGGGGCGGCGGCGCACCGCACGTGCGTGATCACCCATGCGCTCCTGCGCGGAGTACTCCTGGAGCCGTGCGGCGCGGACGAACGACTCGTCGAAGACGACGGATCGGTACTCGTCCTCGCCACCGGCGGGAGCGCCCTCGGGTGTCCCCTCAGGTGGTTCTCCTGGCCCGGCCATACTTTCAGGGTAGGTCTCCTGGCTGTCAGGTAAACGCGCTGGTGCGCGACAACTTCTGACAAGTTCCTACGGGGTGCGCGGCGCCGCCGAGACGGGCGGCTGGCCGTACTCCGCGGAGGCCGATGGCTCCGTCGAGACGGGCGGCGGGATGCGGTCCTGGCGGCCCGACGAGGCTCCTCGGTAGACCGCCGTGAAGGCGAGCGCGACCATGCCGATGCCCATCAGGAGGGCGAGCATCCAGGCGACGGGGCGGTGCCAGCGGGCCTGGCCGGTGTAGCCGCCCGGCCGGCCGTAGCCGTCCTGCGCGAATTCACGGTCGTAGACGTCGTCGAGGTCGGGGTCGTGGCCGAAATCGCCGCCGTCGTCCGGGCCGAAGCCGTCTTCGTAGAGGTCGTCGTCCGGCGATTCGCGTCCTGGACCACGGGTGCGGGCCCGGCGGGCCTCGGCCTCGGAGGCCTCGGCGCGCGCCTGGGCGGCGGCCAACAGCCGCTCCACCGCGGTGGGTTCATGGACCTCGGCGGCCTTGACGAAGTCCTCGTCGAAGACCACGGAGGCGAACTCTTCGTCCGCACCCCCGCGGTCGCGGTCGTCGTCGGGCTCCCCGCCGTCAGGAAACGACGGCGTGCCCCCCACGTCCTCCGGCACCCTTCCAGCGTAGCCCCGGAAGGGGCAATCTGGGCAGACGGTAAGGGAATTCAGCCGATGCTCCGCGGCGGCGGCTTCAGCGGATGTGACCGTCGCCGGTGACGATGTACTTCGTCGAGGTCAGCTCGGGCAGCCCCATCGGGCCACGGGCGTGCAGCTTCTGCGTGGAGATGCCGATCTCGGCGCCGAAGCCGAACTGGCCGCCGTCGGTGAAGCGCGTGGAGGCGTTCACGGCGACCGTCGTGGAGTCCACGAGCTGCGTGAAGCGGCGCGCGGCCTGCTGCGAGGTGGTGACGATGGCCTCCGTGTGCCCCGAGGTCCACAGCCGGATGTGCTCGACCGCCTGCTCCAGGGAGTCGACGATGCCCGCAGCGATGTCGTACGAGAGGTACTCGGTCTCCCAGTCCTCGGTGGTCGCGGGCACGACGGTGGCCTTGGACGCGTCGGCGTAGGTGAGCACACGCTCGTCCGCGTGCACCGTGACGCCCGCATCGGCCAGCGCGTCCAGGGCGCGCGGCAGGAACGCGTCGGCGATGTCCGCGTGCACGAGCAGCGTCTCGGCGGCGTTGCAGACGCTGGGGCGCTGCGCCTTGGAGTTGATCAGGATGTCGACGGCCATGTCGATGTCGGCCTTCGCGTCCACGTAGACATGGCAGTTGCCGGTGCCGGTCTCGATGACCGGGACGGTGGACTCCTCGACGACGGTCTTGATCAGCGAGGCGCCGCCGCGCGGGATGAGCACGTCGACGAGGCCGCGGGCGCGCATCAACTCCCGCACGGAGTCGCGGCTTTCACCCGGGACGAGCTGGACGGCGTCGGCGGGAAGTCCGGCGCCGTGCACCGCGTCGCGCAGCACCCGCACGAGCGCCGTGTTCGATTCGTACGCCGATGACGAGCCGCGCAGCAGCACGGCGTTGCCGGACTTGAGGCAGAGGGCGGCCGCGTCCACGGTGACGTTCGGACGGGCCTCGTAGATGATCCCGACGACGCCGAGCGGGACGCGGACCTGGCGCAGGTCGATGCCGTTGGGGAGCGTCGAGCCGCGGACGACCTCGCCCACCGGGTCGGGCAGCGCGGCCACGTCGCGCACGTCGGCGGCGATGGCACGGACCCGCTCCGGGGTGAGGGTGAGCCGGTCGACGATCGACTCGCTGGTGCCGGCCTCGCGGGCGCGGGCGGTGTCCTTGCCGTTGGCCTCGACGATCTCGGCGGTGCGCACCTCGAGCGCGTCGGCGATCGCGAGCAGCGCGTCGTCCTTGGCGGCGCGCGGCAGTGGCGCGAGCGTGGCGGCGGCGCCGCGGGCGCGGTAGGCGGCCTGGGCGACCGGCGAGAGGTTGTCGTAGGGCGAGACGGGCGAGAGGGACGTCATGCCCGCAGGGTAATGCGCGGCGGGCGCGGTCCACCCCTTGTTTCAGCAGCCGAGACCGCGGTGCTCACGACGGCTCAAAAAGGGTGGACGCCCACCGGGGTCGCGGGCAGGGGGCCGTACCCTTCCGCGATCCGCTGGTGGTAGGTGTCGCGGTCGATCACTTCGAGCCCCACGATCTCCCACGGCGGGAGCTGCGCGCTCTGCCGGTGCTCGCCCCAGAGGCGCAGCGCGACGGCGGCCGCGTCGTGCAGGTCCCTGGCCTCTTCCCAGTAGCGGATCTCCGCGTGGTCGGGCGCGTACCTGCTGGTCAGCAGAAAGGGATGGTCGTGGGCGAGCTGTTCGAGGCCGCGTCGGACCTCCTTGAGGGGGGCCTCGGCTCCTGAGACGCTCAGCGTGACGTGCCACAGACGGGGCGCCTCCACCGTCTCGCCCTCCCTCTCCTCCGTCTCGGGCAGCTCATCCGTCCCGTCCGTCTCGCCCGCCGCTCGCGTGCCACCTGCGTACGTCGCCCCCGCGGCGACGCTCGTCAGGGCCCGCTCGGCCGACCCGCGGGACGCCGCCCCTGGGCGCACTCGTCTCACGACGGCCTCCTTTACTCAATGGTGGTGCCGATACGCAACGGTCGTGCGGAAGTGTCTGGAACAAAGTTGAGCAGGCCAAGCGCCCCCGCGGGGCGGTTTTGGGGAGTTTCACCTCGCAGGGGCCGGTCGGCGCGGGGCGTTCGCGCCTGTTTTCGGCCGAGGCCCCCGAGGGCTTCTGTGGCTGCTGGTACGGCGGAACCACGGACCGCCCGGGGGCTCGCGAGGGGCTAGTGGTGCAGCAGGACCAGGTCGTCGCGGTGCACGACCTCCCGCTCGTACGCCGGTCCGAGCTCCCGCGCGAGCTCGCGCGTGGAACGGCCGAGCAGCTGCGGCAGCTCCTTGGCGTCGAAGTTCACCAGACCGCGCGCCACGGCACGCCCCGCGGCATCCCGCAGCTCCACCGGGTCGCCCGCGGAGAAGTCGCCCTCGACGGCCGCGATGCCGGCGGGCAGCAGCGACTTGCGCCCCTCGACCACCGCGCGCACCGCCCCCTCGTCGAGGGTGAGCGCGCCCTGCGGCTCGGATGCGTGCTGCAGCCACAGGAGACGGTCGGCGGAGCGGCGTCCCGTGCGGTGGAAGTACGTCCCCGTGTCGCGGCCCGCCAGGGCGTCCGCGGCCTGGCTCGCGGAGGTCAGGACCACCGGGATACCGGCGGCCGCGGCGATCCCCGCCGCCTCGACCTTGGTGACCATGCCGCCGGTGCCGACGCCCGCCTTGCCGGCGCTGCCGATCTGGACGTGCGCTATGTCGGCGGGCCCCGTGACCTCGGAGATCCGGGAGGTGCCCGGCTTGGCCGGGTCACCGTCGTAGAGGCCGTCCACGTCGGAGAGCAGCACCAGCAGGTCGGCGCGGACCAGATGGGCGACGAGGGCGGCGAGCCGGTCGTTGTCGCCGAAGCGGATCTCGTCGGTCGCCACGGTGTCGTTCTCGTTCACCACGGGCAGCGCGCCCATCGCCAGGAGCTGGTCGAGGGTGCGGGACGCGTTGCGGTGGTGCGCGCGCCGCGCCATGTCGTCGGAGGTGAGGAGCACCTGCCCGACGCGTACGCCGTAACGCGCGAAGGAAGCGGTGTAGCGGGCCACGAGAAGGCCTTGGCCGACACTGGCGGCCGCCTGCTGCCGTGCGAGGTCCTTGGGCCGCCTGCGAAGGCCCAGCGGCGACAGGCCGGCGGCGATGGCGCCGGACGAGACGAGCACGATCTCGCGCTCGCCGCCGCTGCGGCTCTTGGCGAGCACGTCGACGAGGGCGTCGACACGGTCGGCGTCCAGACCTCCCGCCGCGGTGGTCAAGGACGAGGACCCGACCTTGACGACGACCCTGTGGGCCTCTGCGATGCCCTGCCTTGCCCCTGCCACGTCTACCCCAATGGTCCCTGCGCGCTTGGACCTGCAATCTACGCGAGTACGGACAGCCGGTGCCCGCCCATTCCGAAGGGCGGACCCCACCCCTGAGGGGAATCAAGCCCTTCGGGTTCCGTTACCTTTGCCCCTTTATCCGGTGATTGTGGTCACGGAAGATTGCTACAGAGCCGCCGCACGTCATACGGTCAGTGGTCGACTTCCCCCGTCCGATCCCCCCGATCCCCCCGATCCCCCGCCAGGAGCCCAAGCCCGTGCCCTCTGCCGGACTCGCCCCACGCCGCATCGCACAGCTCTCCGCGCTGTTCTCGATGTTCGCGCTCTTCACGGCCCAGCTCGTCAGCGCGCTGGTCCCGTATGTCCCGGTGTTCGTCGCCGCGTCGGCAGCGAACCTCGCGCTCGACGTCTATCTGCAGTACAAGCAGCCGGGGCTCCTCTCCCTCCTTGGCAAGATCCGCTTCGACGTCACGGTGCGGCAGCTCCTGCGCGACATGCTGATCCTGGTCGGCCTGCTGCGCATCGACGGCATCGAGCCGCTGGCCGAGCAGTCGCCGCTGACGATCTCGCTGCTCGCCTTCTACTTCCTGCACTTCGGCTGCCAGGCCACCGCCATACTGGTGCGCCGCAGCCGCCAGCTGCCGATCGTCACGCGGAACATCGACGCCTCCGCGCTGCACCTGACCGCGGCCCCGCCGCGGATCCTGGCCCGCCGCCAGGCGCACCGCCTCCTGACGTTCTCGATCCCCACCACGGTCGGCCTGGTGATCACCGCCGCCACGACGGACGCCTACTGGGGCGGCATCGGCCTCGGCCTCTCCATCGCCATGATGGGCATCGGCGCGATCTACCTCGCCACCTGGCTGCTTCCCAAGAAGCGCGCGAAGAACGACCAGCGGGTCATGGAGTGGCTCGACGAGTGGCTGGCCGAGTACCAGCCGACCGTCGCCATGTACTTCTCCGGCGGCACGACGTCCGCGTACCAGGCCAACATGTGGCTCTCCACGCTCTCCCGGCTCGACGGCAACCCGCTGATCGTGCTGCGCGAGCGGTTCATGGTGCAGAAGATCGACGCGACGGACGTCCCGATCATCTGCTTCCCGAAGGTCGCGACGATGTTCTCCCTGGAGACCTCGACGCTGAAGATGATGCTGCACCCGGCGAACGCCGCGAAGACCTCGCAGGTCCTGCGCATCCCCACGATCAAGCACGCCTTCATCAACCACGGCGAGAGCGACAAGCTGTCCTCCTGCAACCCGTACGCGAAGGCGTACGACGAGGTGTGGGTGGCGGGCCCCGCCGCGCGCGACCGCTACCAGGCCGCCGACGTCGGCGTCGAGGACAAGGACGTGGTCGAGGTCGGCCGCCCCCAGCTGTCCCCGATCCTGCCGTACACGGGCGCCCCCCAGGGCACGTACACGACCGTTCTGTACGCCCCCACCTGGGAGGGCTGGGACGGCAACCCCGGCAACACGTCGGTGACCCTCGCGGGCGAGAACATCGTCCGGAACCTCCTCGCCGACGACGGCGTACGCCTCATCTACAAGCCGCACCCGATGACCGGCTCGCAGGACCCGCGTGCGGGCGCCGCCAACGAGCGCATCAAGGCGATGATCCGCGACGCCGCCGCCCGGCGTTCCGGCCCCCGCCCCGGCCCGGAGGCCGCGGCCGAGCTCGAACTGCGTGCCGCGGAGCTCGACAGGCTGACCTCCACCGCGTTCCGCAAGGGCGTGGACGAGATGGAGCGGATGATGCTCCAGGGCACGCCCGACGGCGACCAGCAGGCCGCGGTCGCCGAGGCGACGGCGGCCTGGGAGGCGGCGTACTGGGCGTCGTTCCCCGAGTGGGAGCACCAGATCATCACGACCGCGCGTCCGGCGATCTTCTCCTGCTTCAACCAGGCCGACCTGCTGATCAGCGATGTCTCCTCGGTGGTCTCGGACTGGCTGTCCAGCGAGAAGCCGTACGCCGTCGCCAACACGTCCGGCATGTCCGAGGCGGACTTCCGCACGAGCTTCCCGACGGTGAGCGCCGCGGCGATCCTCACGCCGGCCGCCGAGGACGTCCCGGCCCTCATGGAGTCCGTCCGCTCCCCGGAGAAGGACGTCCACGCCGACTCCCGTGCCGCCCTCAAGGAGCACCTCCTCGGCCCCTCGGACCCGCCGTCCCTGGTCCGCTTCAACGAGGCGGCGCTCGCCCTTTCGGCCAAGGCCGACGAGCGACGGCTCCGGATGGCCACCCGCATCGACGCGGAGATTCCCGGCCAGCGGGCCGCGGAGGACGCGGCGGAGGAAATGGAGTCCGAGGCGACTCCTGAGCAGAACGGTGCTGAGGACTCTGTGACGGCGTAAGTACCGTCCGGTCATGAGAAGGGGGGGCGCGGGGGGCGGGGGGGGGGGGGGGCCTGCGGTGTTAGAATATGGGGGGGGGGGGGGTGGTGGGGGGGGAGTCGCGGGGCGCCCCGGCGGGGCGGGGGCGCCCGGCC
>NZ_JBHYIG010000152.1:2806-22784 GCF_042740015.1 Streptomyces sp. NPDC059037 | reverse complement strand
CCCCGGGCGGGGCTCAATCAACACCACACAGCGGGGGGGGGGGCAAACGCCGGGCAAAGGGGGCGGCCCACACCCGCAAACAACCCCGCCGGGTAGGCCCGGGGGGCAATGGGGGGGGGGGGGGGGAAAAGAAACCGCCTCAGCCCAAGCGGACCCGCGCCAGCTGACGCGACTGGGCCACCAGGCGGTCCTCCGTGTCCCAGACCTCCGCGTCCTCCTCCAGGAAGCCGCCGGCCAGGTTGCGCGTGGTGATGGAGACCCGGAGCGGGCCCGGTGCGGGGCGGCAGCGGATGTGGGCGGTGAGTTCGACCGTCGGGACCCAGCCGGAAAGGCCCAGCTCAAAGGCGGTCGGCGGCAACGCGTCCACCGCGAGCAGCAGCGAAAGCGGATCCGCGTCACGGCCGTCCGCGAGGCCGAACCAGGCCCGCATCTCCCCCTTGCCGGACGGCTGCCCGAGGGCCCACCCCAAGGTGGCCGGATCCAGCTTCAGGAAGAGCCGGTCACTGATCGCCGAGCTGCCGGGCACGGGCATGTTGTCCGGCGCGTCCTGCGGCCCGAAGCAGTGCTCCAGCGGCGGCAGCGCAGGCGGCTTCGCCGAGGTCCTGACGTCGTCCGGCAGTGCGCCCAGATCGCCGTAGGAGGCGAGCACGCGGATCCGCTCCACCTCGCGCCCCTCCTCGTCGTACTGGAAGAGCGAGGCCTGCCCGGTGGACAGTGTCCGCCCGCCGCGCACCACGTCCGTGCGGATCACCGCGGGGCCCGGCTGCGACGCCGTCAGATAGTGCGCGGAGATCGTGAAGGGGTCCGCGTGCGGCAGCGCGTCGCCGAGTGCGCGGCCGATCACCGCGAGGAGATAGCCGCCGTTCACGGCGCTGATGATCGTCCACCCGGCGGAGAGCTCGATGTCATAGACGCCGGGCTCCCGCCGGGTGACCGCGGTGTCGCGGTCGAATTCGCTGTCGCCGATGCTCGCGGGCACCGCTACCGGTATGGATGCTGCCTCTGCCATGCCAGCAACGTACAACATGAAATTACTGAGCGGTAGCTTTTTCTGCTGGGCCCAAGCCGCCCACAGCAGCTCAGGGGTAGGTCAGGGGTAGCTCACCAGATTCGCCACATTGTTCTGCGCGTCCGAAGGCCCGCCCGTCCCGTTGATCACGTGACGGATCGTGCCCGTGCCGCCCAGCGACACCGTCACCATGTCGTGGAACCGCACCCCGTCCCGCTGCGGCACCTCGAAGGCATGCTCGGCCGCGACGGACTTGTTGACATTGAAGAAGCAGTAGGAGCCGAGCCCCCACGCCTCGTGCTTCGTGACCGAGTCGGCCACTTTGTACGCGGCGTATCCCTTCGTGCCGCCGTTCATCCAGGCCGCCTGGTCCGGCGGGTCGTACGGCATCTCGTTCTGGTAGAAGTACGTCCGGCCGCCCTCGCCGTTCCAGATCGTCTGATGCTTCTGGTAGTGCTCGACGAACAGGCCGTACATCGTCACGTCGTCGCCGTTCACGACCAGGCCCGTGTCCGCCGTGTTCGTGTTCCAGCCGACGCCGTCGCCGTGGTCGGCCCGCCAGATCCAGGCGTGGTCGCCGATGACGTCCGAGCTGTTGACGACAAGGCTCTTTGTCGCCTTGCCCACGGCCGCTCCCCCGACCCGGAAGTAGACGTCGTGCAGCGAGGTCGGGTTGGCGGCATGGTCCGCGTCCGCGCCCTCGCCGCCGACCTCCATCAACGTGTCCGAGTTCTCCGTCCCCGCGTCGAAGAGGACCCCCGCCACCTTCACGCCGTCCACGTCGGCGACGGTCATCGCCGTCAGCCCGCCGTCCGGGATGAAGGTGGCGAGCCCGAGACCGAGGACGACCGTGTCGGGCCTGGTCACCTTCAGGGTCTGGTCGAGGTGGTAGACCCCCGGCGTCACCAGGAGGTTCTTGCCGTCCGCGAGCGCGCCGTTGATGTCGGACGCGCTCGCGCCCGGCTTCACGATGAAGAAGTCGTCGATCGGCAGGGACTCGCCCGCCGGGGCGCCGCCGGACCAGCTGGTGCCGCTGCTGTCCTTGCGCACACCGGGCACGAACACCTTGTAGGCGTCGGCATCGTCGACGTACAGGAAAGGCTTCTCGCGCGAGACGGGGGTCTGGTCGACCCTGGTGTAGGGCGGGTCGGGGAAGTTCCCGGCGGGCGCGTTCTTCGCGCCGACGAACACCATGTTCCAGTTGGAGCCCTGCCAGCCGCCCCAGTCGGTGTTGCGGGACAGCCACTGCTGCTGCGAGCCGGAGTCGACCCGTCCGTCGACCTTGGTGTCGGCGAGCAGTCCGCCGCTCGACCAGCCGCCGTCGTCGAGCCGCAGATCGCCCTTCAGATGCATACGCCGATAGGGCGCGGCCTGCGACACTGCCCAGCGGTCCTCCCCGGCCTTCGGGGTCACGGCGAGATTCTCCGCGCCGCGCCAGAAGTTCTGGGTGGCGTTGCCCTGGAACCAGTCGGCCTCGGCGTGCACCGCGCCGTTGATACCGGTGTCGTCCGGGGAGAGGCCGAGCCCGGCGATCTGCGTGTAGAAGCCGATGTTCGCGTCGACGTCGTCGTACGAACCGGGCTTGAAGAGCAGCGCGCGCCGCTCGCCGCCGAACTGGTTGGTCTCCTGCTGCTTGAACACCTCGTCGAGGCGGCCCTGGATGGTGTCGTGCGACATCGACGGGTCGAAGATGTCGACGTTCGGGCCGAGGTCGGGGGTGTCGGCGGCGACGGTCGCGGTCGTGCGCTGCGACTTCGCGGGGGCCTGACCTGCGTCGGCGCTCTGGATCGTGATGAGCCCGAGCGTGCCCGCGGCGAGTGCGAGCGCGGCGGATATCGGGAGGGCGCGACCGCGCCTTCTGTGGGTGAGGTTCATGGGGCCTTCCAGAACGTGGGGGGGGGAAGGGAAGGTTGGTCCAGACTTAATTCAGTGCTTGAGTTAACTCGTGAGGGAGTAACGCGTCAAGAGGAAGTAACGCGTCAAGGGTCAGGAGGGCTGATGGTGTTCAACTAGTGGAAGGGCGCGGGCAGTTGGTGACGCGGCAGCACCACGCGCCACTCCTACGACCCGTCCTCCACCTCGACCGCCGTCGAACGCCGGTGCCAGGCCCGCGGCGCACGCCAGTGGTAGCGCATCGCGAGCAGCCGCAGCACGAACGCCGTGACCACGGCGAGGCCGCTGGTGAAGCCGTTCACCATGTCGTAGTTGATGCAGAGCGCGACCATCGCGGAGCCGACGATCGCGGGCACGGCGTACAGATCGCGGTCCCAGCGCACCAGCGACGGCACCTCGTTGGCGATGATGTCGCGCAGTACGCCGCCGCCCACCGCGGTGGCCAGACCCAGGGCCGCCGACGCGGTGAGGCCGAGGCCGTAGTCGTACGCCTTGGTGGTGCCGGTGACACAGAACAGGCCGAGCCCCGCCGCGTCGAAGACGTTCACCGCCACCTGGGTGCGCTCCACCTCGGGGTGCAGGAAGAACACCAGGGCGGCGGCGAACAGCGGGGTGATGAAGTAGCCGAGGTCGGTGAACGCGGCGGGCGGCACCGCCCCGATGACCAGGTCCCTGAGGATCCCGCCGCCCAGGGCGGTGACCTCGGCGAGCACGGCGATGCCGAAGACGTCGAAGTTCTTGCGTACGGCGAGCAGGGCGCCGGAGATCGCGAAGACGAAGATCCCGACGATGTCGAGCGCGTGCTGGACGGAGGGACTGAACAGATCCTGAATCACGCGACATTCTTACCTGCCCGCCGACACCGGCCCGACGAGGCCCGGCCTACAGGGCGGGCTTGCCCTTGGTGAACAGCCACGTCTCGAAGAGCCCGTCGAGCTGCTTGCCCGAGATCTTCTCGGCGAGCCGGATGAAGTCGGCGGTGTTCGCGTTCCCGTACCGGTTCTGCTGGGTCCAGGCCGGGAGCAGCTTGAAGAACGCCTTGTCACCGATGCGCTCGCGCAGGACCTGGAGCGTCATCGCGCCGCGCTGGTAGACGGCGGAGGCGAACATCGTGTCGCGCTGCGGATCGCCGACGACCGTCTGCCAGAAGGGCGAGTCGGCGGGCCGCGAGTCGTAGCCCGCGAGGAAGGAGTCATGGGCCGAGCGGATGCCCTTGTGCTCGCTCCACAGCCACTGGGAGTAGGTCGCGAAGCCCTCGTTGAGCCAGATGTCGTCCCACTTCTCGGGCGTCACGGAGTCGCCGAACCACTGGTGGGCGACCTCGTGGGCGATGGTCGACTCGCTGCGGATGGCGGAGTAGACCGGCTTGGTCTGGGTCTCCAGGGAGAAGCCGGCCTGCGGCATGTCGTCGACGATCGCGCCGGTCTCCTCGAAGGGGTAGGGACCGAAGATCTTCGACCAGTAGTCGGTGACCTCCGCCGTGACGCCGTACACGTCGACGTTGTTGCTGTTCTCGAGGACCGGGTCGATGGCGACGTAGATCGGGGTCCCCGCCGGGGTCCTGCCCTGCTTCACGTCGAACTTCCCGATCGTGGCGGTGGCGGGGTAGGTCGCCATGGGCTTGGACTCGCGCCAGTGGGCGACTGTCTGGCCACCCTTGTCGTACGTGTCGACGAGGCGCCCGTTGGAGACCCCCGTCAGGCCCTTGGGGGCCTTGATGCGGATGTCGAAGGCGGCCTTGTCCCCCGGGTGGTCGCTGGACGGGAACCAGGTCGACGCGGCGTTGGGCTCGCAGGCGACGAAGACGCCGTCGGTGGTCTTCATCCAGCCGTAGTCCGAGCCGAAGACGATGGGGCCGCTGAGCGGCTCGGGGACGCCGCCGTAGGTGACGGTCACGGTGAACGTCTTGTGCTTGCGCAGGTGGTCGCGCGGGCTGATGCGGATCTCGTCGCCCTCGCGTGTGAAGTGCGCCCGTCTTCCGTTCACCTCGATTCTCGTCACCTCCAGCTTCTGGAGGTCGAGGTCGAAGGAAGACAGGTTCTGGGTGGCGCGCGCGGTGATCGTGGTGCGGCCGTCGAGGCGGTCGGTGTCAGGGTTGTACGCCACGTCGAGGCCGTAATGGCGTACGTCGAATCCGCCGTTGCCGAGCTGCGGGAAGTACGGGTCGCCGACGCCGTCGGAGCCGGGCTGTGGCCCGGGAGCGGCGGCGATCAAGCAGAAGGAGGCGGCGGCGGTCGCCAGTGCCCCCAGACGTGCCGAACGGGAGAGTGCCATGAGTCATCCCTTTCGCGCGTGTTCCGATGAAACGGACACGCAGACTCTGCACTCTCCCGTATGGGCGTGTACATGCCCTGGTGACTGATTTTTACCAAGTCATCAGGCGCTACTGGTCAGTTGACGCCTGACCCTTGGCTTCCGCTTCCGGGACGTCCTTCGAGACGGTCTCGGGGGCTTCGTCCTTCGACACGGTCTTGGCCTCCGCGGCCGGCGTCGACTCCTCCGCAACGGCCTCCACGGCCGTCTCCTCCGCCTTGCTCACCACCGACACCACCTCGATCGCCTCCTTGGCGACCTGCAGCAGCTTGGTGTCCTCGGGCGCCTGGTCCTCGGCGTTCTCCGGGTGGTGGCACGCCACTTGGTGGCCCGTCTCCAGGGTGATCAGCGGCGGCTCCGTCTTCGCGCAGAGCTCCGTCGCCTTCCAGCACCGCGTGTGGAAGCGGCAGCCGGTGGGCGGGGAGATCGGCGACGGGACGTCACCGCGGAGCAGGATGCGCTCGCTCTTGACCCCGCGCCGCTTGGGGTCGGGCACCGGCACCGCGGAGAGCAGCGCCTTGGTGTACGGGTGCATCGGCTTGGTGTAGAGGTCCTTGCGGTCCGCGAGCTCCACGATCTTGCCGAGGTACATCACCGCGATGCGGTCCGAGACGTGCCGGATGACCGAGAGGTCGTGCGCGATGATCACGTACGTCAGACCGAGCTCGTCCTGGAGGTCGTCCAGGAGGTTGACCACCTGCGCCTGGATGGAGACGTCCAGGGCGGAGACGGGCTCGTCGGCCACGACCAGCTTGGGCCGCAGCGCGAGCGCGCGGGCGATGCCGATGCGCTGGCGCTGACCGCCGGAGAACTCGTGCGGGTAGCGGTTGTAGTGCTCGGGGCTGAGCCCGACGCGCTCCAGCATCTCCTGCACGTGCTTGCGCAGACCGCCCTCGGGCTTGACGCCCTGCAGCTTGAACGGCGCACCGACGATCGTGCCGATGGTGTGCCGCGGGTTCAGCGACGAGTACGGGTCCTGGAAGATCATCTGGACGTCGCGGCGCAGCGGCCGCATCTTGCCGGTGTTCAGGTGCGTGATGTCCACGCCCTCGAACTCCACGCGGCCCGCGGTCGGTTCGAGCAGGCGGGTGATCAGCCGGCCCATCGTCGACTTGCCGCAGCCCGACTCGCCCACGACGCCGAGCGTCTCACCGGGGCGTACGTCGAAGGTGAGACCGTCGACGGCCTGTACCGCCGCCACCTGGCGCTGCAGCAGCCCCTTCTTGATGGGGAAGTGCTTCACCAGGCCTTCGACCTTGAGCAGCGGCTCGGGAGACTCCGGAGAGCTCTTCGACTGCGCCGGGATCGTCATCTCCTGGCCCTTGCCCTTCACCGGATCTTTCGCCAGATCTTTCGCCTGGTCTTTCGCTTCGTCTTTCACAGCTTCGGCGCAATCTCTTCGGTCCAGATGCGGGTGCGCTCCTCCTGCGCCATGTGGCAGGCGGTGAAGTGTCCCGGGGCCACCTCGCGCAGATCGGGGCGCTCGCGGCGGGTGATCTGGTCCTTGGGGATGTCGGCGTACGGGCAGCGCGGGTTGAAGGCACAGCCCTGCGGCAGGTTGATCAGGCTGGGCGGGGAGCCCTTGACCGGCACGAGACGGTCGGTCTCCTCGCGGTCGATGCGCGGCATCGAGCCCAACAGGCCCCAGGTGTAGGGGTGCTGGGGCTCGTAGAAGACCTTCTCGGCGGTGCCGCGCTCGACGCAGCGGCCGCCGTACATCACGAGCAGCTCGTCCGCCATCTCGGCGACCACGCCCAGGTCGTGCGTGATCATGATGACCGCGGAGCCGAACTCCTTCTGCAGATCCCGGATGAGGTCGAGGATCTGCGCCTGGACGGTCACGTCCAGGGCGGTCGTCGGCTCGTCCGCGATGAGCAGCTCGGGGTTGTTCACCAGGGCCATCGCGATCATCGCGCGCTGGCGCATGCCGCCGGAGAACTCGTGCGGGTAGCTGTCGACCCGCTTGTCCGGCTGGGGGATGCCCACCCGGTCGAGCATCTCGACGGCGCGCTTGCGGGCGGTCTTCTTGTCCACGTCGTTGTGGACCCGGTACGCCTCCATGATCTGCTTGCCGATGGAGTAGTACGGGTGCAGCGCGGACAGCGGGTCCTGGAAGATCATCGCCATGTCGCGGCCGCGCAGCCTGCGCACCTCGTTGGGGTCCGCGGTGAGCAGCTCCGTGCCGTTCAGCCAGATCTCACCGGAGAGCTGCGCCCTGCGGCGGCCGTACTGCCCTGCGGTGTGCAGGCCCAGGATGCCGAGCGAGGTGACGGACTTGCCGGATCCCGACTCGCCGACGATGCCGAGGGTACGGCCCTTCTCCAGCTGGAAGCTGAGCCCGTCGACGGACTTGACCAGGCCGTCGTCGGTCGGGAAGTGCACCTTGAGATCGCGCACTTCGAGAAAGGCGGTGGGAGCGGCCGAAGCAGTGGCGACGGGTTCTCCGACCGCCGCTCCGGTCTTGTGCAGTTCGGTCATCCCAGCCTCACTCGCGGGTCGATGACGGCGTACAGAAGGTCGACGACGAGGTTGGCGAGGGCGATCGCGAGCGATGCGCACAAGGTGACGCCGAGGATCACCGGCAGGTCCTTGTTGCTGATGGCCTTGACCGCCTCGAGGCCGAGCCCCGGCAGGTTGAACGTGGACTCGGTGAGGACGGCGCCACCGAGCAGCACACCGAGGTCGAGGCCGAAGACCGTGAGGATCGGCGTCATGGCGGAGCGCAGCGCGTGCCGTCTGATGACGACGGCCTCGCCGAGCCCCTTGGCGCGCGCGGTGCGGATGTAGTCCTCACCGAGCACTTCCAGCATGGTGGCGCGGGTCAGTCGCGCGTACATGGCGGCGTTGAGGAACGCGAGCACGATCCAGGGCAGGATCAGCGTCTCGAACCAGATGTTGATCGGATCGTCCGTGGTGAGGGTGTCCTCGATCTTCACCCAGCCAAGGGTGTGGACGAAGAGCCCCATCGCGATCATGCCGGTGAAGAAGATCGGCAGCGAGACGCCGCCGAGGGCGGTGATCATCGCGGAACGGTCCCAGACGGTGCCCCGCTTGAGCGCGGAGAGCACACCGGTGGCGACACCGGCGATCAGCCACAGCACACAGGCGCCGGCGGCGAGCGCACCGGTGACGGGCAGGGCGTCCTTGAGGGTCTCCCAGACCGGGGCCTCGGTACGGAAGGAGTATCCGAAGCAGGGGGCCGGGCAGTGGGTGACGTCGGCCCCGTTGGCGTAGTCACGCCCCATCGGGATGCCCTTGACGAAGTCCCAGAACTGGACGAGCAGAGGGTCGTCCAGGCCCAGTTTGATCCGGATGCCGGCGAGCTGCTCGGCTCCGGACGACTTGCCGGCGAAGAGGACGGCGATGTCCTGTCCCGCCCACTTGGGCAGCATGAAGAAGACGGTGAAGGTCGCGAGCAGTACGACCAGCACCATGACGACAACGGCGATCAGGCGCCGGATGAGATAAGCAAGCACTGTGCGCGGCCCGGCGGTGGCCAAGGCCCCCTTGTGAGGGGCCCCGGCCACCGCCCGGGGCCATCACCTGCCCTTCGGACTGGCGGGATTCGGCGGTGGGACGGACGGCCTTGCGGCGGGACTACTTCTCGTTCACACCGAGCGAGACGTAGTCGTAGCGGCCGCTGTAGGCGGCGGAGGAGTAGACGTTGGTCGCCCGCGAACCGCGCCACGAGATGTTCTTCTCGTAGATGAAGGGCATCCAGTAGGCCTTGTCGACGATCTCGTGAGCCAGGTCGGTGTAGATCTCACCGGCCTTGTTCGGGTCGACCTCGGCGATCGCGTCGTCGAAGAACTTGTCGACCTTCGGCTCGTCGATCTGCGACTCGTTGTAGTTGCCGTTCTCAGCGATGAAGCGGCTGTCGAACAGCGGCTGCGCGTAGCCCTGACCGGTCGGGAAGTCCGGACCCCAGCCCGCCATCGTCATGCCGATGCCGCGCTTCTTCACCACCGAGGGAGAACCGGTGATGCTGGAGGAGTCGGCGCCGTCGATCTGGTCGACCTCGGCGTTGATGCCGACCTTCTTCAGCTGCTCCTGGAGCGCCGTGGCGGCGTCCACCTCGCCCGGCTGGTTGGTGCGGGCCGAGATCTTGGTGTCGAAGCCGCTCGGCTTGCCGCACTTCTTCAGCTCGGCCTTGGCCGCGGTGGCGTCCGGCTTGCCCTTGCGCTTCAGGATCCCGTACGGGTCGTAGTCGTCGTTGCCCTTGATGGACTTCGGGAAGACGCTGGTGGCGATCTCACCGGCGGCGAGCGGGCCACCACGGGTCTTCTGCAGGCCCGCGAAGTCCGTGGCGTAGAAGACGGCCTTGCGGCAGTTCTCGTTGTCGAACGGCTTCGTCTTGGTCACCAGGGCGACGTAACGGACGAAGTCCGTCTGCATGTTGTCGACGTTGCCCTTGTGGTCCTGAATGGCGGTGGTACGACCCGACTGGGTCATGCCGGTGCCATTCATGTCGATGTCGTAGTCGCCTTCCATCAGGCGCTTGTCGTTCTCTTCGAGGTTCGCCGAGATGGTGACCGTGATCTTGTCCGGCAGCGCGGGACGGACCGGGTCCGACGACTTCTTCCAGTTCTTGTTGCGGACCAGCGTGATGCTCTTGCCGGCGCTGTAGTTCTGGAACTTGTACGGGCCGGAGGAGAACGGGCGCTGGGTGTACTTGGCGCCGGTGTCCTCGGACTGCTTCACCGGGGTGCCCGACGGCATCGCGAGCATCTGCTCGAAGTCGCCGTTCTTCTTGGGCAGCTTGAAGATGATGGTGTTGTCGTCGGGCGTCTCGATCGCCTTCAGACCCAGCTTGTCCTTCGACTTGTCCTCGTAGGGGCCCTTGTACTCGCCCTTGGGGTCAAGCGTCGTCTTCAGGTACGCGGGACCACCGGTGATGACCTTGGTCGCCCAGATGCGCTCGATGCCGTACTTGATGTCCTTGGAGGTCAGCTTGGAGCCGTCCTCCCAGGTGAGGCCGTCACGCAGCTTGTACGTGTAGGTCTTGCCGTCGTCGCTGATCTTCGCCGTGGACTCGGCGAGGTCGGGGACGAGCTTGTTGGACGCGGCACCCGGCTTGGTGTCGTACGTGATCAGCGTGCGGGTGTAGTACCGCATGAAGTCCCACGTCATGCCGTAGTAGGCGCGCTGCGGGTCGGCCGAGTCGAGGTCCTGCTTGGCGACGAACTTGAGCGTGCCGCCCGCCTTCGTCGACTTGTTGGCGACCTTGCCGATGGCCGCGTTGTAGCCGGCGCCCTTGCTGTCTTCGTCGTCGCTGCCGCCGCCGCACGCCGTGGTGGTCACCAGCGCCGCTACGACGAGGGCCGCGCCAGCGGTGAGCCGTCGTTGAGAGGAACCTGTGGGCATTTCTCGCATCCTCCGAGATTCGTGGTCCTTTTGGCGTTTGACTGCCTTGAGAACCATGGGAAGAGCCACCTGACGCTGCGGCAGGGGCAAGCCAGTTGGAGCTGTTTACCGAGTTCCCTTGGGGTCCAGGGCGTCGCGCAGCCCGTCACCGAAGAGGTTGAAGGCGAGCACGGTCACAAAGATCGCCAGGCCTGGGAAGACCATGAACATCGGGTCGTGCTCGTACGTCGCCAGTGCGTCCCGGAGCATGCCGCCCCAGGAGGCCGTGGGCGGACGCACACCCGCGCCGAGGAAGCTCAGCGCCGCTTCGGTGAGGATGTTGGTGGGGATCATGAGCGTCGCGTACACCGTGATCGGTGCGACCAGGTTCGGCAGCAACTCCTTGAAGAGGATGTGCCGTTGACCGCCGCCGAGGCTGCGGGCCGCCTCCACGTACTCGCGTTCGCGCAGCGAGAGGGTCTGGCCTCTCACGATGCGTCCGACGTAGGGCCAGCCGAAGAAGCCGATCACCAGGATCAGTACGGCGATGCGTACGCCGCTGCCGGTGAGCCCGAGCAGGTCGTCGGGGAGTACCGAGACCAGGGAGATCACGAAGAGCAGCTGCGGGAAGGCGAGCAGCACGTCCATGACCCGGCTGATCAGGGCGTCGATCCAGCCGCCGAAGTAGCCGGCGATGATGCCGAAGAAGGTGCCGAGCACCACGGCGACCACGGCGGCGAGGAACGCCACGAGGAGCGAGATCCGCGCTCCGTAGACGATCCGGCTGAAGACGTCGCGGCCCTTGTTCGGCTCGACTCCGAAGAGGAAGTCCGTACTCATGCCGCCGAAGGCGCCCTTGGGCAGGTTCGTGAGGTCTTCGAGCTCGTCCTGATGGAACTCGTTGGGCGGGTGGCCCAACAGGGAGACGATCAGGGGCGCGAAGACGGCGACAAGGACCAGGACGAGCACGGTGATGCCGCCGGCCAGGGCGACCTTGTCCCGCTTCAGGCGGTTCCAGGCGATCTGCTTGAGGGACCGCCCCTCGACCTTCTTCACCCCTGCACCAGCTGCGGGAGCGACGTCCGCTGTCGGGTCCGCGTCCGCAGGTGTGTCATGCAATGGTGCCGTCATCGTGGCAGGGACCCCTCTCAACCGGTGGTGACCGGCCCGCACTTGCCGCTGTAGCGACGTGATCAGTCCGTCGTACACAGGGGCGAACCGCCCCTGGTGCGGGAGTCTTCATCGGGGTCGCGATCTGTTACCAGCCTTGTTGGGGAATGGATGCGCAACCGTGATGCTGATCGGAGTGTTCCGTTATCCGGACTCGGGTGAACGAGGGGCGAACACGGGGCAGTTGGGTCGCAAGGAGCCACAGGGGCCTATTGAGCCCCTCCACCATCAGAACGGGACATCGTGGCCGTTCGGGCAGGTGCGGGCGGTTCTCAGTACTGCGCGGGGTAGCCGTAGCCGCCCGCGGGGGCCGGGGCCGCCTGGGCCTCGCGGTCGTAGAACGGCCTGGCGTTGGCGCGCAGCCACATGGCGACCGGGTCGTACGCGTCGGACATCGCGACCGTCGACACGGGCAGGCCGTCGGGCACGGCGGCGATCGACTGCTGCATCATCGCGCGCACGGCGTCGACCGAGGGCGGCGACGTGTCGTACACATCGAGACCGATGGCCAGATAGGGAGCGCCGAGCGCGGGCTGCACCCAGGCGCGGCGCAGCGCGCGGACCGCCGGGGTGCGGTGCGCGTTCTGCGTGAGCAGCGCGTAGAACTGCGGGATCTCGATGGCCGGCTCGGTGAGCCGCAGCGGGCCCGCGGGCAGCAGGTCAAGGCCCGATGCGATACGGCGCAGATCCAGCCAGGGGATGCCGACGCCGCCGCCGGGCGCGTGCGGGTTGAGCCAGAGGCCGTAGTTGTCGGGGTAGAGGGTGCGGGCGATGTCGACGCCTGCGACCACTTCGTACGAGCGGTTCCAGCCACTGGCGGAGAGCTCCTGGGCGGAGGTCACGCACGGCGCATAACCGAGGCCCTCGACCTCCATGTTTCCGTACTGGGCGTCGGGGGATCCGGCCTGGCCGTGCCAGAGCAGCATCCACACCTGGTCGGCGGCGAGCGCCCGCAGGAGCGCCTCGTAGGCGTCGTAGCGCCCCGGCGTCACCTGGCGCAGCATGTGCTCGACCTGCCCGGCCGCAGCCGTGCCCGACGCACTCACCCTTAACCGCCCCTTCGCGATGACCCGACGACCCCGATGATCCGAATGATCCGCAACGGACCCGGCCGGCACGGCCGTAACCCGCCCGGGTCATGAAACCAGCTTAAGCGGCGATCCTGACACCGACTTGACGTACGGCGTGGTCACACCCGCCGGTGCGCATGTCTCTCCACACCTCCGTGCTCGTATCTCTACACACGTCCGTGCTCGTGCTGGTGGCTCTGTCCGAAGAAGGGCCGCACCCTTGCGCGCATCCAGTCGCCCACCGGGTCCTGGGCCACGTCGAGCAGCACCAGGTTCACCGGCCAGGCCACCGGGGCCAGGCCGAGCGCGCGGCCCACGGCCTGCATCGGCAGATCGCGGGCGTTGCCCTCCCAGGAGGACAGCTCGACGCCGATGAACAGGGCCGGGTCCTCGCCCTCGACGCTGGCCAGGCAGCGGCGGGCGCTCAGGACGACCCCCGTGGCCTCGAACTCGCGGGCCGCGGCGGACAGGAAGTCGACCGGGTCGTGCTGCCAGTCCGGCTCGAAGAGACGGACACGGCCGCCGCTCGCGGGGCCGTCGAGGGGGGTGCGCCCCGCCCGGCAGAGCTCGGCGACGGCCGGGGGCGGCAGCGGCACGCCGATCGTGCCGTCCGGGTTGAGCGCGATGCCGAGCTGCGGGGGCAAGCCGCGCGCGAACTCCACGGCGGGCGCCACGGTGCAGCTCATCCGGCCGCCGGTGACCTGCTGGAACTGCTGCTCGGAGCTGAAGACGGGCACGTACGCCTGGCCCTCGATCTCCAGCGTGGGCAGGTCGAGCGTCCCGGCGGCCCCGTCCCCGCCGTTCGGCAGCGGGACCCAGATGTGGCTGCGGCCGAGGACCTCGACGATGCGGGCCGCCGCGGAGGTTGTGCCTGTCTGAGGAGCGCCGCCGGTGCCGAGGGCCGCCGCGAGCACCTCTTCGAGTTCGTTGCCCGGCCATCCTCCGTACGGATGGGCGTGTGCCTGCGCCGGAATGTCCATCTGTCTTACCCCTGCTTCGTCCCGCTCTGCCTGCCGTCGACCCTAACGCGGCGCGCGGGCCCGCTACGCGGTGCGCGGGCCCTCACCCGGGTCAGTCCCCGAAGGTGATCCCGTTCAGCACCCCGGCCGCCGTCCGGTCGAGCAGCAGCGCCGAGCCGACGCCGCGCGGCAGATCCCCCCGCTCGGCGGCGCCGACCAGCCGGCCGACCGTTCTGCGGTGGCGCGCGAAGGCGTACCGCGAGACGCCGCGGCCGCGCGCGAGCTGACCCTCGACAGCCGTTTCCGGCGGCACGTCGAGCAGCAGCAGATGCAGGGTCGTGCCCCGTCGCGCCGCTTCCCTGGCCAGCCAGCGGCGCACCCAGGCCTGGGTGCCGCAGTCGTGCACGACGACCCCCTCGCCGGAGCGCAGGGCCCGGCGCAGGCCCGCGTAGTGCGCGATGCGGACCAGGGGGCGGTAGACCGCGTACGGAAGGAAGCGCGGCATGCGGCTCGCCCAGCGGTCGCGGGTGTCCTGCGAGTCGATGCGCGGGCCCGCGACGGCTCTGCGCATCAGCGTGGACTTTCCGCTGCCCGGCAGCCCGGAGACGACGATCAGGTCGCCGCCGCCGAAGGACAGCCGGTGCGGACTGTGGCCCATCCGCTGCCTCAGGTCCCGGACGACGGCCGCGGGCAGGGGGCCACAGCTCTCCCTGACGGGGGCGGCATCCTGCTTGGGCAGGGCCACCCCTGTGTTGGTCGCGTAGACACTGGTCCTGCGCACCGTGATCGGCCTCCCCATAGCGGTCACGTACCTGCTTACCGCAGCTTCCCCGGCAAGTGTAAAGAGAAGGTAATGCGGCACAAGGGCATTACTGGACTGGCACTGCCCTGTGACGGAGCCCCGTGCAATGATGTGCCCGCAAACTCCATACAGGCCGCTTGAATCCGCGCGGGAGAGTTCCCGGTCACCGTCGTACGCGTCGTACGACACGCCGGGGCGCCGAAGGAGCAAGTCCCTCCCTTGAATCTCTCAGGCCCCGTACCGCGCGGGCGAGGCACATCTGAAAAGCGGGCCGCCACGGCGGCTCCACCCAAGGTGCAAGTCATGACCCCCATACGTACGGGTCGTGGTGAACCTCTCAGGTTCCGATGACAGATGGGGAGGATCTACCTCGCCCGTCATGCCCTGGGAGTTCTACGTATGAGTACCGCCCCCCGTCTGACAGCCCTCGATGCGGTGCATCGGGCGCTCGGCGCGACCATGACCGACTTCGCGGGCTGGGACATGCCGCTGCGGTACGGCAGCGAGCGCGAAGAGCACATCGCCGTACGCACCAAGGCCGGTCTCTTCGACCTCTCCCACATGGGCGAGATCACCGTCACCGGCCCGGAGGCCGTGGACTTCCTGAACTTCTCGCTGGTCGGCAACATCGGCTCCGTCGGTGTCGGCCGCGCCCGCTACACGATGATCGTCGACCAGGACGGCGGCATCCTCGACGACCTGATCGTGTACCGCCTGGCCGAGGCCGAGTACATGGTCGTCGCCAATGCCTCCAACGCCCAGAACGTCCTGAACGAGCTGAGCAACCGCGTCGAGGAGTTCGACGCCGAGGTCCGCGACGACCGCGACGCGTACGCGCTGCTCGCCGTCCAGGGCCCCGAGTCCCCCGGCATCCTGAAGTCCCTCACGGACGCCGACCTGGACGGCCTGAAGTACTACGCGGGCCTGCCGGGCACAGTTGCTGGCGTGCCCGCCCTTATCGCCCGCACCGGCTACACCGGCGAGGACGGCTTCGAGCTCTTCGTCGCCCCCGGTGACGCGGAGAAGCTGTGGGGCGCGCTGATGGAGGCGGGCACGCCCGTCGGCATGGTCCCGGCCGGTCTCTCCTGCCGCGACACGCTGCGCCTGGAGGCGGGCATGCCGCTGTACGGGCACGAGCTGACCGCCGAGCTGACGCCGTTCGACGCGGGCCTGGGCCGGGTCGTGAAGTTCGAGAAGACCTCGGAGTCGGAGAACTTCGTGGGCCGTGCCGCCCTCGCGGCCGCCGCCGAGCGCGCCGAGACCGCTCCCCCGCGCAAGCTGGTCGGCCTGATCGCTTCCGGTCGCCGCGTCCCGCGCGCGGGCTTCCCCGTCGTCGCCGACGGCAAGGTCATCGGCGAGGTCACCTCCGGCGCCCCGTCCCCGACGCTCGGCAAGCCGATCGCCATCGCGTACGTCGACGCGGCGCACGCGGCCCCCGGCACCGAGGGTGTCGGCGTGGACATCCGCGGTACCCATGAGCCGTACGAGGTCGTGGCGCTGCCGTTCTACAAGCGCCAGAAGTGACCCCCCGCGGGCGTCGGCAGTGACGTCACGCACATCTTTCTCGTTCCGCAGCACCCATCCGCGTACAGGAGAATTCAGGTCATGAGCAACCCCCAGCAGCTGCGTTACAGCAAGGAGCACGAGTGGCTCTCGGCCACCGAGGACGGTGTGGCGACGATCGGCATCACCGAGTTCGCGGCCAACGCGCTCGGTGACGTCGTCTACGCCCAGCTCCCGGCGGTCGGCGACACGGTGACCGCGGGCGAGACCTGCGGCGAGCTCGAGTCGACGAAGTCCGTCAGCGACCTGTACTCGCCGGTGACCGGTGAGGTCACCGAGGCGAACCAGGACGTCGTGGACGACCCGTCGCTGGTGAACTCCGCGCCCTTCGAGGGCGGCTGGCTGTTCAAGGTACGGATCACGGCGGAGCCGGACGACCTGCTCTCCGCGGCCGAATACACCGAGCTCGCAGGCAACTAAAGACCCTTAGGGACCACCTGATGTCGCTTCTCAACACCCCTCTCCACGAGCTGGACCCGGACGTCGCCGCCGCCGTCGACGCCGAGCTCCACCGCCAGCAGTCCACCCTGGAAATGATCGCCTCGGAGAACTTCGCTCCGGTCGCCGTCATGGAGGCCCAGGGCACGGTCCTCACCAACAAGTACGCCGAGGGCTACCCCGGCCGTCGCTACTACGGCGGCTGTGAGCACGTCGACGTCACCGAGCAGATCGCGATCGACCGGGTCAAGGACCTGTTCGGCGCCGAGTACGCCAACGTCCAGCCGCACTCCGGCGCCTCCGCCAACCAGGCCGCCCTCTTCGCGATCGCCAAGCCCGGCGACACGATCCTCGGCCTCGACCTGGCGCACGGCGGCCACCTCACCCACGGCATGCGCCTGAACTTCTCCGGCAAGCAGTTCAACGTGGTCGCGTACCACGTCGACGAGGCCGGTCTGGTCGACATGGCCGAGGTCGAGCGCCTGGCCAAGGAGAACCGCCCGAAGGTGATCATCGCGGGCTGGTCCGCCTACCCGCGCCAGCTCGACTTCGCCGAGTTCCGCCGGATCGCCGACGAGGTCGGCGCGTACCTGTGGGTCGACATGGCGCACTTCGCCGGGCTCGTCGCCGCCGGTCTGCACCCCAACCCGGTGCCGTTCGCGGACGTGGTGACCTCCACCACGCACAAGACGCTCGGCGGCCCGCGCGGCGGCATCATCCTGGCCCGCAGCAAGGAGTTCGCGAAGAAGCTGAACTCCGCGGTCTTCCCCGGCTTCCAGGGCGGCCCCCTGGAGCACGTGATCGCCGCCAAGGCCGTCTCCTTCAAGGTCGCGGCCTCCGAGGAGTTCAAGGAGCGACAGGAGCGCACCCTGGACGGCGCCCGCATCCTGGCCGAGCGCCTGGTGCAGGACGACGTCACGGAGCACGGCGTCTCCGTCCTGTCCGGCGGCACGGACGTGCACCTGGTCCTGGTGGACCTGCGCAACTCCGACCTGGACGGCCAGCAGGCCGAGGACCGTCTCCACGAGGTCGGCATCACGGTCAACCGCAACGCGATCCCGAACGACCCGCGCCCCCCGATGGTCACATCGGGTCTGCGGATCGGTACGCCGGCGCTCGCGACCCGCGGCTTCCAGGAGGACGACTTCCGTGAGGTCGCCGACATCATCGCCGAGACCCTGAAGCCGGGCTTCGACGCGGAGGCCCTGAAGGGCCGCGTGACCGCGCTGGCCGACAAGCACCCGCTGTACCCCGGCCTGAAGTAGTTTCGTGCCCTTTGCGTACGCTTTTGTTCGTACGTACGAAACGTCGGGGCACCCCGCACACTGGACAGTGAGGACAGTGTGCGCGGTGCCCCGCACCGCGTGACCGTACTCGCACTTCCTGCACCGCCTTGTTCTTCTGCGTCACCCCGGCAGACAACGGCGTCTACCAACCACCCTTGGAGTTCCCGTGGCCCTCTCGGTCTTCGACCTGTTCTCGATCGGCATCGGCCCGTCGAGCTCCCACACGGTGGGCCCGATGCGCGCGGCCCGCATCTTCGCGAGCCGCCTGAAGAACGAGGGCCTGATGGCCCACACCACCGCGATACGCTCCGAGCTGTTCGGCTCGCTCGGCGCGACCGGCCACGGGCACGGCACCCCCAAGGCGGTGCTCCTCGGCCTTGAGGGCGAGTCCCCCCGCTCGGTGGACGTGGAGACCGCCGACGACCGGGTCGAGCAGATCAGGACCACCGGCCGCCTCAACCTGCTCGGCATGCACGAGATCGCCTTCGACTTCGACGAGGACCTGATCCTGCACCGCCGCAAGGCCCTGCCGTACCACGCCAACGGCATGACGATCTTCGCGTACGACCGTGAGGGCACGCTCCTCCTGGAGAAGACGTACTACTCGGTGGGCGGCGGCTTCGTCGTCGACGAGGACGCGGTGGCGGGCGAGAACCCGATCGTGCTGGACGACACGGTGCTGAAGCACCCCTTCCGCACCGGCGACGAGCTGCTGCGGCTCACCCGCGAGACCGGCCTTTCCATCTCCGCGCTGATGCTGGAGAACGAGAAGGCCTGGCGCACCGAGGCGGAGATCCGCTCGGGGCTGCTCGACATCTGGGGCGTCATGCAGTCGTGCGTGTCCCGCGGCATGTCCCGCGAGGGCATCCTGCCGGGCGGCCTGAAGGTCCGCCGCCGCGCGGCCAATTCGGCCCGCAAGCTGCGCTCCGAGGGCGACCCGCTGGCCCTCGCCATGGAGTGGATCACGCTCTACGCGATGGCCGTGAACGAGGAGAACGCGGCGGGCGGCCGGGTCGTGACCGCCCCGACGAACGGCGCCGCGGGCATCATCCCGGCGGTCCTGCACTACTACATGAACTTCGTGCCCGGCGCCGACGAGGACGGCGTGGTCCGCTTCATGCTCGCGGCCGGCGCCATCGGCATGCTCTTCAAGGAGAACGCCTCGATCTCCGGCGCCGAGGTCGGCTGCCAGGGCGAGGTCGGCTCCGCCTGCTCGATGGCGGCGGGCGCACTCGCCGAGGTCCTCGGCGGCTCCCCCGAGCAGGTCGAGAACGCCGCGGAGATCGGCATGGAGCACAACCTCGGCCTGACCTGCGACCCCGTCGGCGGCCTCGTCCAGATCCCCTGCATCGAGCGCAACGGCATGGCGGCGGTGAAGGCCGTGACCGCCGCGAAGATGGCGATGCGCGGCGACGGCAGCCACAAGGTGTCCCTCGACAAGGTCATCAAGACCATGAAGGAGACCGGGGCCGACATGAGCGTCAAGTACAAGGAGACCGCTCGGGGCGGGCTCGCGGTGAACATCATCGAGTGCTGAGGGCTCCGCCGCACAGAACAGTCCCCGGAGTCCTCACCGTTGCCATCTACCTCAGTCGTCGCTGAGGCTCCGGTAGCGAGGGGCTTCGGGGGCCTGGCCAGAGCCTGCGGGAATCTCTTCTCGGTAGACGTCTCTACCGTCGCTGCGATTCTCCGGATTTCTGGTGTAATGACCAGTTTCCTCCCAATATGGCCCGCGTCAAGGGGTCACCGGGAAAATCGCGGACCGAATGAAGAACAGCTGCTGGCCATGGGCGTACTCCCTGTGATCGGGGCGTGCGACGGCCGATACCCTGAGCCGTCTCAGTAGTGCACCAAGAAGGGGTGGATCCGGTGGCGGACATCGAGGAAGCGCGCAAGACGTTCGAGCGGTTCGACGCGGACGGCGACGGCTTCATCACGGCGGCCGAGTGGAAGTCGGCCATGGCGCAGATGGGGGACTTCTACGTCACCGAGACGGTGGCCGAGGCCGTGATCGGCACGAAGGACACCGACGCGGACAAGCGCCTCTCCTTCGACGAGTTCTGGGCGAGCCTGAACAAGTAGGGGTCGACGGATGACAGCGATGGGGCCCGGGGGGGGGGGGCCCCCCCCCC
>NZ_JBHYIG010000152.1:0-2796 GCF_042740015.1 Streptomyces sp. NPDC059037 | reverse complement strand
TCTACCCCCCCCACCCCCACCCACCCGTCGTGCTTGTTTGGTGTGTGTTTGTTGTTTTGTTCAGCGCGGGGGCGGGGGGGGGGGGGGCCGCGCCCCCCCCCCGGGGCCCCATCGTCATGTTCAGCCCCTCATGTTCGGCGGCGCGTCGCCGCCCGCACGCTCCACCGTCCTTCCCTGCGTTCGAGGTGCACAGGATGGTCGAAGCACTTGCCGATCTGGTCGCTGGTCAATACGTCGTCGACGGCGCCGGAGGCGAGCGCGCGGCCGTCCCGCAGGAGCAGGGCGTGCGTCGTGCCGGCCGGGAGTTCCTCCAGGTGGTGGGTGACCAGGACCGTGGCGAGTTCGGGGTGGCTCTGGCGCAGGGTGTCCAGGCTGTCGAGGAGGCGTTCGCGGCCCGCGAGATCGAGCCCGGTGGCGGGTTCGTCGAGCAGGACGAGGCGCGGCTTCGGCATCAGGGAGCGCGCGATGAGCGTCCGGCCGCGCTCCCCCTGGGAGAGCGTGGGCCAGCGCGCGTCCGTGCGGTGCGCGAGACCCAGCATGGCGATGAGGCGGTCGGCGTGCTCCCGCTGCCCGGGCGTGGGGCGCCAACGGGGCAGTGGTTCGACGCTGTTGGTGAGCCCGGTCAGGACGACGTCGCGGACCCGCAGGGGCGAGCGGAGCGGATGGCGCGGGTTGACGTGACCGACGTACGCCCGCAGTGCGCGCAGGTCGACGGTGCCGAGGCGGCGGCCGAGCACCTCGACCGTGCCGTGGGTGGGGTGCGTGACGGCGCCGCAGAGGCCGAGCAGGGTCGACTTGCCCGCGCCGTTGGCGCCGAGCAGCGCCCAGTGCTCGCCGGGGCGGACGGTGAGGGTGACCTCTTCGAGGATGGGGCGCCCGTCGCGGACGACGGTGACGGTGTCGGCGTGCAGCACCGGCCGCGGGGTCATCGGGCGGCCCCTGCCCGGTTCACGGCGGAGAGCACCGCCTGGAGGGACGCGGTCAGGACCGAGGTGTCCAGGCCCGCGCCCCAGCGGGTGACGCCGCCGACGCGGCACTCGGCGTACGCGACGGCCTCGTTGTACGCGACGGCTTCGCCGGGCGCGCCGTCCGCCTCGACGGTGTGCTCGGAGTAGTCGAGGATGTCGACGGTGATGCCGGCGGCGGCGAGCGCATCGACGAACGCGGACAGCGGGCCGTTGCCGACACCCTCGAAGTCCCCTGCCTTGTCGCCGACTTGGAGCGTGCAGACGAAGCGGTGCGCGCCGTCGGGGGCCCGGTCGGTGGTCCACGCGTCGAGCGTCACGTCGCCGTCCCGGCCCGGCGCGAGATACGCCGTCGCGAACAGCTCGTACAGCTCCTTGGCGGTCGCCTCACGCCCGCTGTCGTCGGTGGCGTCCTGCACGACGCGCGAGAAGTCGGGCCGCATGCGCTGCGGCAGGTCGAGTCCGTACCGGGTCTTCAGGAGGTACGCCATTCCGCCCTTGCCCGACTGGGAGTTGACCCGGATGACCGCTTCGTAGGTGCGGCCGATGTCCGCCGGGTCGATCGGCAGATACGGCACCTCCCAGGGCGCCTCGCTCTCCGGCACGCCCGACTCGGCCGCCCGGCGGGCGTGATGGGCGAAGCCCTTGCTGATGGCGTCCTGGTGGGTGCCGGAGAACGCGGTGTGGACGAGGTCGCCGACGTAGGGGTGGCGGGGGTGCACGGGCAGCCGGTTGCAGTGCTCGACGACCTCGCGCACGGCGTCGATGTCGGAGAGGTCGACCATCGGGTCGACGCCCTGGGCGTGGAGGTTGAGGGCGAGGGTCACCAGGTCCACGTTCCCGGTGCGTTCGCCGTTGCCGAAGAGGCAGCCCTCGACGCGCTGGGCGCCTGCCAGGACGGCGAGTTCGGCGCAGGCGACGCCGGTGCCGCGGTCGTTGTGGGGGTGGACGGAGAGGATGACGGAGTCGCGCCGGGACAGATTGCGGTGCAGATACTCGATCTGGTCGGCGTAAACGTTCGGCGTCGCGATCTCGACGGTCGCCGGCAGGTTGTGGGTGACGGGCCGGTCAGGGCTCGCGTCCCACAACTCGCTGATGCCGTCGCAGAGTTCGAGTACGTAGTCGGGCTCGGTCAGATTGAAGGTCTCCGGCGAGAACTGGAACCGGATGTCCGCGCCGGGCCGCGCTTCGGCGAGGCGTGCCATGTGGGCGGCGGCTTCGGCGGCGATGTCGTACACCTGCGCGCGCGACCGCCCGAGCACCACGTCGCGCCAGACGGGCGAGGTGGCGATGTAGAGATGCACGACGGCGCGGGGCAGCCCCTCGATCGAGGCGAAGGTGCGGTCGATCAGCTCGGGCTTGGCGGGGGTGAAGACGACGATGCTGACGTCGTCGGGGATCTGGCCGCGCGCGGCGAGCGCGGCCAGGTCGCGTACGAAGTCGAAGTCGGCGCGGCTTGCCGAGGGATAGCCGACCTCGATCTCCTTGAAGCCCATCGAGACCAGCAGATCGAAGAAGCGCCGCTTGCGCTCCGGGTCCATCGGCTCGGCAAGCGCCTGGTTTCCGTCGCGCAGGTCGACGGGGACCCAGAGGGGTGCGCGCTCGATGCGGGCGGCGGGCCAACTCCGTTCCTGGGAAGGGACGTTGACACGATCTTGGTAGGGGCGGTAGCGGTGGGACGGCATGACGCTCGGGCGCTGGGGATTCCACGGATACGCGGCGGTGTTCACGGTGGCCTCTCGGCGCGGTCGGTCGGCCGACCGGCCGCACGACCCCCCGCGGCGGGGTGGCGGTCGCGTGATGGCCCGCCCCGGCCGCCGCCGAGAGCTGT
>NZ_JBHYIG010000151.1:0-22832 GCF_042740015.1 Streptomyces sp. NPDC059037 | reverse complement strand
AGCGTTCGCTGGGTCCCGCGGGGGCGGGGTGTCGCGGGGGGTGGGGCCAAAAAGGCCTGTTCCGGGCGGCACCGCGGGGCGCAGCTCACCGCCGCCGGGGAGCGGAGAGGCGGCCAGGCGTGGGCGCAGCCCGGATAGCATGCGGGGGGCATAGTGAATCAGCTCGGACCGGAGGCGCCCCATGGCGGGAGAACCGCAGGCAGACTGCCTGTTCTGCAAGATCGTCGCGGGTGAGGTACCCGCGACCGTCGTGAGGGAGACGGAGACGACCGTCGCCTTCCGGGACATCAACCCGCAGGCCCCCACCCACATCCTGGTCATCCCCAAGGTGCACTACGCGGACGCCGCCACCCTCGCCGCCGCCGAACCCACCTTCGCCGCCGACCTCCTCCGCGAGGCGGGCGACGTCGCCGCCGAGGAGAAGGCGGAGAGCTACCGCATCGTCTTCAACACCGGCTCCGGCGCGGGCCAGACCGTCTTCCACGCCCACGCCCACGTCCTCGGCGGACGCGGCCTCCAGTGGCCCCCGGGATAACGCACCTTGTCCGTACGCGAATTGGTGGTCCTCGGCACCGCGAGCCAGGTCCCCACCCGGCACCGCAACCACAACGGCTACGTCCTGCTCTGGGACGGTCAGGGGATCCTCTTCGACCCCGGCGAGGGCACGCAGCGGCAGATGCTGCGTGCCGGCATCGCCGCGCACGACCTGCACCGGATCTGTGTCACGCACTTCCACGGCGATCACTCGCTCGGTCTTCCCGGCGTCATCCAGCGGATCAATCTGGACCGGGTCCCGCATGACGTGACCGTCCATTTCCCGCGCTCGGGTCAGCACTTCTTCGACCGGCTGCGGTATGCCACCGCCTACCGTGAGTCGGTCCCGCTGGTCGAGCAACCTGTCGACGGCAACGGGCAGTTGGCCGTCTCCTCCTCGTTCGCGCTCGACGCCGTCCGGCTCTCGCACCCCGTCGAGTCCTTCGGCTACCGCATCGCCGAGCCCGACGGGCGGCGGATGCGGCCCGAGCTGCTCGCCGCGCGGGGGATCACCGGTCCTGACGTGGGGCTGCTGCAGCGCGAAGGCGTGCTGCGGGGTGTCGCGCTCGACGAGGTGAGCACCGTGCGGCGGGGCCAGCGGTTCGCCTTCGTGATGGACACCCGGCTGTGTGACGGCGTCTACGCCCTCGCGGAAGGGTGCGACATGCTCGTCATCGAGTCGACCTTCCTGGATGAGGACGAGCAACTCGCCGTCGACCACGGGCACTTGACCGTGGGGCAGGCGACCCGTGTCGCCATGGAGTCCGGTGTCCGGCATCTCGTGCTGACCCACTTCAGTCAGCGCTACCCCGACTCCCGCGTTTTCGAGCAGCAGGCCCGGGAGGCCGGGTTCGACGGTGAACTCACCGTCGCACAGGACCTGTTGCGTGTACCCCTGCCCAAACGAACCACCTGAGTGAGCCGCCGCCATGCCCCTTCCCAAAGCTGAACTCCACCTCCACATCGAGGGGACGCTCGAGCCCGATCTGGCCTTCGCCCTCGCCGCCCGCAACGGCGTCACCCTGCCGTTCGCGGACACCGAAGCGCTGCGCAAGGCCTATCTCTTCGACGACCTGCAGTCCTTTCTCGATCTGTACTACGGCCTGATGGCCGTGCTGCGGACCGAGCGGGACTTCGAGGAGCTCGCCGACGCCTATCTGGCGCGCGCCGCCCAGCAGGGTGTGCGGCACGCGGAGATCTTCTTCGACCCGCAGGCGCACATGGCGCGCGGCGTCGGCATCGGCACCGTGGTGGAGGGGCTCGGGCGCGCCCTGGACCGCAGCGAGGAGCGGCACGGGATCTCGACCCGGCTCATCATGTGCTTCCTGCGGGACCAGTCCGCCGAGTCCGCCCTGGAGACGCTGGACGCCGCCAAGCCCCACCTCCACCGGATCGTCGGCATCGGTCTCGACTCCGCCGAGGTCGGGCATCCGCCCGCCAAGTTCCGCGAGGTGTACGAGGCGGCCGCCGCGCTCGGTCTGCGCCGGGTCGCGCACGCGGGCGAGGAGGGGCCGCCCGCGTACATCACCGAGGCCCTGGACGTCCTGGGCGTCGAGCGCATCGACCACGGGCTGCGGTGCATGGAGGACCCGGAGCTCGTGGAGCGGCTCGTGCGGGAGCGGGTGCCGCTCACGCTCTGCCCGCTGTCCAACGTCCGGCTGCGCGCCATCGACGTACTCGAAGAGCACCCGCTGGCCCGGATGATGGACGCCGGCCTCCTGTGCACGGTCAACTCCGACGACCCCGCGTACTTCGGCGGCTATGTCGGCGACACCTTCCACGCCGTACGGGAAGCGCTCGGGATCGACCAGGAGCGGCTGCGGGAACTCGCGCGGAACTCGTTCGAGGCGTCCTTCCTCGACGGGAGCGCGGAGGACGAGGCGCTGCGGGCGCGGTATCTCGCCGAGGTCGCTGAGTATTCGTTCGACTGAGCGTCGGGGGCGGAGCTACGGTTCACCCATGGATTCCATCGCTCAGCTCTACGGCTGACACGGCCCTCATAGGCCCGGGCGCCCCGCGATCAGCGGCTGCGCCGGGCTGTCGTGTCCTCGTCCGCAGCAGTTGAATCGCCTGAACCCGAAGGAATCTCATCCATGAATCGTCGAACGTCCCGTCGCCCTGCCCATATCGCCATGGTCGGCGTCCCGATGGTCAGCCATGTGCTGCCCAGTCTGGAGATCATCCGCGAGCTGGTGGCGCGCGGGCACCGGGTGACGTACGCGAACGACCCGGCGACCCGAGAGCTGATCGAGCCCACCGGTGCCGAACTCGTCCCCGTCACCTCGGTGTTGCCCTTCAAGGACAACATCTGGCCCGAGGACCCGATCGCCGCGAGCGCCCTCTTCCTCGACGACGCGATCGCGGTGCTTCCGCGCCTGCGCTCGTTCTACGACGACGACCCCGCCGATCTGTATCTGTACGACATCGGCGCGTACGTCGCCCGTGCGCTGGCCGAGGGGCAGCGGCGGCCGTTCGTGCAGCTGTCGCCCACCTATGTGGCCTGGGACGGCTACCAGGAGGAGGTCGGGGCGCAGCTCCGGCAGCTGCCGGGTGCCGCCGAACTCGAGGCCCGGTTCGGGGAGTGGCTCGCGGGGAACGGGGCCACGACCCTGGACGTCGGCGCCTTCTCCGGTACGCCCGAGCGGGCCGTCGCGACGATCCCCCGGGCGATGCAGCTGTTCGCCGACCGGGTCGATCCGCGGCGGGTCAGCTTCGTCGGGCCCTGCTTCGGGGACCGGTCGGGGCAGGGGAGCTGGCAGCGGCCCGAGGGCGCCGAGAAGGTGCTGCTCGTGTCGCTGGGGTCCGCGTACACCCAGCAGCCCGAGTTCTACCGGCAGTGCGTGGCCGCGTTCGGCGGGCTCGCCGGGTGGCATGTGGTGCTGCAGATCGGCAAGCACGTGGATCCCGCGGAGCTGGGGGAGGTGCCGGGGAATGTCGAAGTGCGGTCGTGGGTGCCGCAGTTGGCGATCCTGGAGCAGGCCGACGCGTTCGTCACGCATGCGGGCATGGGGAGCAGCAGCGAGGGTCTTTTCAGCGGGGTGCCGATGATCGCGGTGCCTCAGGGGGCCGAGCAGCCGCTCAACGCGGATCGCCTGGTGGAGCTGGGGGTCGCGCGGCGGATCGATACCGCCGATGCGACGGCTGACGCACTGCGGGCGGCTCTTCTTGAGCTGACGTCCGATGCCGATGTCGCCGGTCGGGTCGCCCGGCTGAAGGCGGAGGTGCGGGGCGAGGGCGGTACGGTCCGGGCCGCTGATCTCATCGAGGCGGAGCTCGGCGGGTGAATTTTTAGCCTGTCGAGGGGGTCCCCCCTGCTCTTTAAGAGCTTGGGGGAGATTGAGGACGACTCGGCGGAGCCGGTGATCAACGGTGCGCACGCCCCCGGGGTGGACGCCTCTGCCGTGCCACACAGCGCGAGCGGAGCCGCGTCAGTTACTTTGCCTGCATGGTCGTACCCCTCAGACCCAGCGTCGACCCGCTCAAGGCGGCCCGCAGAGCCGGTGATCCGGACTGCGACGTCTACCTCACCGGCACGGTCTTCCTCGACATCATCTTCACCGGGCTCGACTCCGCGCCCGTGCGCGGGACCGAGTCCTGGGCGCGGGGGATGGGGTCGAGCCCCGGTGGCGTGGCCAACATGGCGACCGCGCTGGCCCGGCTCGGCCTGCGCACCTCGCTCGCGGCGGCGTTCGGCGACGACCACTACGGCGAGTACTGCTGGGACGCGCTCGAACAGGGCGAGGGCATCGACCTCACGCCGTCGCGCACCGTGCCCGGCTGGCACTCCCCGGTGACCGTGTCCATGGCGTACGAGGGGGAGCGGACCATGGTCAGCCACGGGCACGAGCCGCCGCCCGACGCCGATTCCCCGGACGGCGGCGCCCCGCACTGCCCGCCACGCGCGCGTGCCGCCGTCGCCGCCCTGACGCCCGGCACGCGCGCGCCGTGGATCGCCCAGGCCGCCCGCAAGGGGACGCGGATCTTCGCCGACGTGGGGTGGGACGACACCGGGCGCTGGGACCTGGCGGGGCTCGCGGACCTGGAGCACTGCGAGGCGTTCCTGCCGAACGCGGAGGAGGCCATGCGGTACACGCGAACCCAGTGCCCGCGTGCCGCCGCGCGTGCGCTGACCGAGCACGTTCCGCTCGTCGTGGTGACGCTGGGCGCCGAAGGGGCGTACGCGGTGGACGGGCGGACCGGCGAGACCGCCGAGGTCCCCGCGATCGCCGTCGAGGCGCTCGACCCCACGGGGGCCGGGGACGTGTTCGTGGCGGGCTTCGTGACCGGGACGCTCGCGGACTGGCCGCTGGCCGACCGGCTCGCCTTCGCGGGGCTCACGGCGGCGCTCTCGGTGCAGGAGTTCGGCGGGTCCCTGTCGGCGCCCGGGTGGGCGGAGGTCGCCGCGTGGTGGCGCACCGTGCGGGAGGTCGAGGACCAGGACCCGGCGGCGCTGCACCGCTACGGCTTCCTGGAGGGCCTCATTCCCGAGGTGACCCGGCCGTGGCCGCTGCGGCGGGCGGTGCCGACGATCGGGTTCAGGTCGGCGTAAGGGCGGGGAAGGGCGGGGAAGGTCAGCCGGCTTCGACCCGCGCCCGGACTTCCCCGTCGGGCCCCGCCAGGAACACCGGCGTCCCGGCCCCGCCCAGGTCCCGCACGGCGGAGAGGTCCTCCGCCGGCAGCTCCTCGGTACCGGAGACGACCGCAGCCGCCTCCAGGGACTCCGCGCCGGAGGCGACGGCCATGGCCACTGCCGTTCGCAGCGCGGAAAGCCGCAGCGAGGCGAGCTCGACGGTCCCGGCGACGTACGTACGCCCCGTCTCGTCCCGCACGGCGGCCCCCTCGGCCACTCCGTTGCGCGCCCGCGCCGAACGAGCCAGCGTCACGATCTTCCGGTCCTCAGCGCCAAGCGCGGTGCTCTCGGTCATGATCCGAGCATACGGAGCTACATCGCCACCGGAAACATGGACCCCCGCCGCCCCTCCGGCGACGCGAGCCACTCCAGTTTCGCCGCCGTCTCCGCCTCGTCCAGCGGCGTGTGCAGCACGATCGTCAGATCGGGCCGGGCCGGCACCCGCAGGGCCGTCGACTCGACGTGCAGCGAGCCCACCAGCGGATGCGTCAGCTCCTTGTGGACCTGCCCGGCGGGCTGGATGTCCCGCCGCTCCCACAGCTCCGTGAACTCGTCGCCCGCCGAGTCGCGCAGCTCGGCGAGGATCGCCTGGAACCCCTCGTCGTCCGGGTGCTCCGAGCACGACGCGCGGAACTGGGCGACGACCCGCGCCGCGTTCTCCTGCCAACTCACGCTCCGTGAGCGGTAGATGGGGTCGGTGAAGAAGTCGACGATGCAGTTCTGGGTGATCTCGGGGCGCATCCCGAAGACCATCCCGGCCGCGTCGTTGTACATGACGCAGTTGTAGTAGCGGTCCATGATGTGCGCCGGGTACGGCATCCATGTGTCGATCAGGCGCTGCATGCCGTGGCACATGTCCCGGTCGGCCTGCTCGACCTCCGGCGCGGGCGGGTTGAGACCGGCGAGGACGTACAGGTGCCGCCGCTCGGCGCTCGACAGCTTCAGGACGCGCGCCACGGAGTCCAGGACCTGCGGCGACACCGAGATGTCGCGGCCCTGCTCCAGCCACTGGTACCAGGACGCGCCGACCCCGGCGAGCACGGCGACCTCCTCACGGCGAAGACCCGGCGTACGCCGCCGCGCCCCGCCGTCCGGAAGTCCCGCCTCCGCGGGGCTGACCCGGGCCCGGCGGCTCATCAGGAACTCGCGCAGCTCACCGAGCCGCCTCGCCTTGGACGCGTCCTGCGGCCGCACCGCAGCCGCCTCACTCGTCCCCGCCATGTACGGCTCCCCCCTGCCTGGTGTTCCGACCACCAGCATAAGTTCCAGCTCCCCACGGCTGTTCCGGACATCGGAAGCTCATGGACATGGCGATCGACACCTCCACTCCCTCCTCCGCACCAGCCGCTCCCGCGGCGCCGCGGCAACCCCGGGCACCCAAGCTCTCCACCCGCGACAGGCTCGTCCTCTTCGTGCTCTGCGCCGCCCAGTTCATGGTCGCGCTGGACTTCTCCGTGCTGAACGTGGCGCTGCCCGTCCTCGGCGCCGACCTCGGCATGAGCCAGTCCGCGCTGCAGTGGGCGGTGACCGCGTTCGCCCTGCCGTCCGGCGGCTTCCTGCTGCTGTTCGGCCGCACCGGCGACCTGTTCGGGCGGCGCAGGCTGTTCCTCGGCGGGCTCGCCCTGTTCGGCCTGGCCTCGCTGCTCGCGACGTTCGCCTGGGACCCCGCGTCGTTCCTCGCCGGGCGCGCGCTGCAGGGCGTGGCCGCCGCGGCGATCGTGCCCACCGGCATGTCCCTGCTGACCACGACCTTCCCCGAGGGCCCGCAGCGCGACCGGGCGCTCGGCATCTCCGGCACGCTGCTCTCGCTCGGCTACACGCTCGGCATGGTGTTCGGCGGCGTACTCACCGACACGCTCGGCTGGCGCTCCACGATGGGCCTGCTGACCCTCTTCGCGCTGATCGTGCTGCCGCTGGCCCCCGGCCTGCTGCCCGAGTCCCGCACCCCTGACCGCCCGCGCCTCGACATCCCGGGAGCGGTCACCGTCACGGGCGGTCTGCTCGCCCTGATCTACGCCCTGTCCACGGCCGCCGAGCGCGGCTTCGGCGGCACCGACGTCATCGTCACGCTCACCGGCGGCGTGCTGCTGCTCGCGGCCTTCGGTTACGTCGAGTCGCGCGCCGCGTCCCCGCTGGTCTCCCTGCCGATGCTGCGGCGGCGCACGGTGGCATGGGGCAACCTGGGCGGTCTCGTCACCTTCTCGATGATGTCGGCCGTCATCTTCGTCCTCACGCTCTATCTGCAGGAGGTCCTGCGCCTCTCCGCTTTCCAGACGGGCCTCGTCTTCGGCGTGCAGGGCGTGCTCTCCGTGGTCGCCGGGATCTACGCGCCCAGGGTCATCAGCCGCTTCGGGGCGCACCGCACCCTCGTCGTCTCGCTGCTCGGCCAGGGCCTGTTCATCGCGTCGCTGCTCGGCATCGACGAGGGCACCTGGTCGGTCTGGCTCGCCACGGCGGGCGTCTCGATCGCCAGCATGTTCCACCTGGGCGCGATCATCTCGTACGGCCTGACGGTCACATCGGGCGTCCCGGACGAGGAGCAGGGCCTGGCCACGGGCCTGGTCACCTCCACCCAGCAGGTGGGCATCACCGTCGGCATCCCGCTCCTCGGGGTCATCGCGACGACGGGCACGGATCTTCTGGCGGGGACGCGGACGGTGCTCCTGATCGACACGGCGGTGGTCCTGGCCACGGCGGCGCTGGTGGCCGCGGGACTGCGCCGCACGGGCGCGCGCGGCTAGGGGCGGTCGAGCCGGAGGCGCTCCGCCCGCGGGAGGCCCGCGACGACCAAGTCGTACGAGTCCTCGATGAGCTCCCGGACCTGCTGGTCCGGGAGCTCTCCGTCGACGGTCACCGTGTTCCAGTGCCGCTTGTTCATGTGCCAGCCCGGCACGATCTCGGGGTGCGCGGCCCGCAGCTGGACCGCCATGTCCGGTTCACACTTGAGGTTCACCTTGAGCGGTCGCCCGTCGAGGTGGCAGAGCGCGAACATCTTGCCGAGGACCTTGAAGACCGAGGTGTCGGGGTTGAACGGAAACTCCTCCACCGCCGCGTTGAACGACAGGCAGAACGTACGCAGCTCCTGCGGGGTCACCCCGAAGTCCCCTCTCCCGCGCCACCCGGCACGACCGGCTCCACAAGCACCGTCACGATCTTGTTCCGCCGCCCCGCCGCGGACTCCGCGGTGAGCCGCAGCTCCCGCCCGTCCGGCAGCGGCACGATCGCCGACGCGTCGGCGATCGGCACCCGGCCGAGCGCCTTGGCGAGCAGGCCGCCGACCGTCTCGACGTCCTCGTCGTCGAACTCGTCGAGCCCGAAGAGCTCGCCGAGGTCACCGATGTCGAGGCGCGCGGTGACGCGGTAGCAGCCGTCCGCGAGCTCCTCCACCGGCGGCAGTTCACGGTCGTACTCGTCGGTGATCTCGCCGACGATCTCCTCGAGGATGTCCTCGATGGTGACGATGCCCGCCGTGCCGCCGTACTCGTCGATGACGACGGCGACGTGATTGCGCTCCTGCTGCATCTCGCGCAGCAGATCGCCCGCGTTCTTCGTGTCCGGCACGAACGTGGCGGGGCGCATGGCCGTCGACACCAGTTCGTTCTCCGCGTCGCGGTTGATGTGCGTCTTGCGGGCCAGGTCCTTCAGATACACCATGCCGACGACGTCGTCCTCGCTCTCGCCCGTCACCGGGATCCGCGAGAAACCGGACCGCAGCGCGAGCGTCAGCGCCTGCCGGATGGTCTTGAAGCGCTCGATGGCGACCAAGTCGGTCCGGGGCACCATCACTTCGCGTACGAGGGTGTCGCCGAGCTCGAAGACGGAGTGCACCATACGGCGCTCCTCGTCCTCGATGAGGGACTCCTTCTCCGCGAGGTCGACCATCGCCCGCAGCTCGGCCTCGGAGGCGAACGGGCCGCGCCTGAAGCCCTTTCCGGGCGTGAGCGCGTTGCCGATGAGGATCAGGAGCGGCGGGATCGGCCCCATGACGCGGGCCAGCGGCAGCAGGACGTACGCGGCCGCCGTCGCCGTGTTCAGCGGGTGCTGGCGCCCGATGGTGCGCGGCGACACCCCCACCGCGACGTACGAAACCAGGACCATCACCGCGATGGCGATGGCGAGCGCCTCCCAGGTCTCGGGAAACTCCTTCAGGCAGGCGTACGTCACCAGGGACGCCGCGGCCATCTCGCAGGCGACGCGCACGAGCAGCGCCACATTGAGATAGCGGGTGGGATCGGCGGCGACCTGCGCGAGCTTCGCGCTGCCGCGCCGCCCGGAACGGACCGCCTCCTCCGCCCGGAAGCTGGAGACGCGGGCGATGCCCGCCTCGGCGCAGGCCGCGAGCCAGGCCACGACGACCAGGGCGACGGCGCCCGCGATCAGTTGAGGACTCATGACGGCGTCGGCGGCCCTAGGAGACGGTGGGCGCGGGAGACGGCCCGGTCAGGCCGTGCTCGGCGCGCCAGCCGTCGACGATGGCCGCCTGGAGACCGAACATCTCCGCCTTCTCGTCCGGCTCCTCATGGTCGTACCCGAGCAGGTGGAGCACTCCATGGACGGTGAGCAACTGCAGCTCCTCGTCCATGGAGTGCTCCGTCTCCGCTTCCTTGCCCTGCTTGAGCGCGACCTCGGGGCAGAGCACGATGTCGCCGAGGAGGCCCTGCGGCGGCTCCTCCTCGTCCTTCGCGGGCGGGCGCAGCTCGTCCATCGGGAACGACATCACGTCCGTCGGTCCCGGCAGATCCATCCACTGGATGTGCAGCTGCTCCATGGCCTCGGCGTCCACGACGATCACCGAGAGCTCGGAGAGCGGGTGGATGCGCATCCGCGCGAGTGCGTAGCGGGCGATGTCGAGGATCGCCTGCTCATCGACCTCGGTCCCGGATTCGTTGTTGACGTCGATCGACATGGTGCGGTTTCCGCTACTTCCCGTGTTTCTTGTTCTGCTGACGCTGCTGGCTGTCGTCGTACTTCTCGTACGCGTCGACGATACGGCCGACCAGCTTGTGCCGTACGACATCACTGGAGGTGAGCCGCGAGAAGTGCACGTCGTCCAGGCCCTCCAGGATGTGCTGGACCTGACGCAGACCCGACTTGGTGCCGCCCGGCAGGTCGACCTGCGTGACATCGCCGGTGATCACGATCTTCGAGTCGAAGCCGAGGCGGGTCAGGAACATCTTCATCTGCTCGGCGCTGGTGTTCTGCGCCTCGTCGAGAATGATGAAGGCGTCGTTGAGGGTGTTGTGCGTGAGCAGGTAGTCCTGCGTGACGTAGAGGGAGTCCTCCGCCGCCACCTGGATGCAGACCGCCTCCTCGCGGCCCGCGGGCTCGATGCTGTCGATGAAGCGCATCGGGCGGCCGCCGCCTCCGGCCGCCTGGTACTTGTCGCGCTTGCGGGTGAGGCGGAAGGGCTCGATGCCCTCGGGCAGACGGATGTCGACGACGTGTGAGTCGTGGCGATGTGCTGCCAGTGCGGTGCCCTGTTCGCGCCCCTCAGCCCGGCGACGCCGGGTGTAGGCGACACCGCCGAGGGACTGGACGAGCGCGATCACGTCGTCCCGCAGGACGACCGATGCCGTCGAGTACTGGATACGGCAGGTGCGGTCGTCCTGGGTGACAGGGCCACCATCGGAGTCGAGGAGACCCTGGAGCACGGCGAGGCGGACCTCTGCCGTGTTGAACCGGTAGTCGTCCGGCACGAACTTGGAGTGTGAACGGGTACCGACCAGGTCCAGCTCACGCAGGATGCGGGTGACCGGGTTCTCCAGAGTGACCACGTCACCAGGCGACTTCACCCGGTTCAGCACGTAGTCAGGACCGCTCTTGTGTCGAACGTTGACGCCGGGGAGCGCCGCCTCCAGCGCCTGGGCGAGCTCGACGTCCTCGGTGGAGAACGATGGAGTGGTGGAACCGGTGAGGCAGCCGTCGCCGAGGAGCAGGCCCAGCGCGTACGGGTCCATGCGCACCTCGCGCTCTGGGAACTCGACGGGCGCGGTGAGCATCGGCAGTTCGTACCGGCGCGTGTGCGCCGCACGCAGATCGCCGATCATCTCCTTGGTCTCCAGAACCCGCCAGGGCTTGTCACGTCGCTTGTCCGACGCCGTACGGACCGTCCACAGGTGTTCACCGCAGCACAGCGTCCAGGACCCGTCCTGGGCGGTGACGCGGTAGATGTCCTTCTCGCCCTGCGGGTAGACGCCCAGGACCGGGGTCGGCTCGCCATCCGAGCCGATGACCAGGTCGCCGACCTGGAGGTCGCCGATGGGGCGCCAGCCGTCCGGCGTCAGCACATTGGTAAAGGTCGGCTGCGCGCGTCCACGCATATATGCGAGCGGCGCCACCTCAATAGTCCCCGCCGCCATCAACCGCGGAATCGAGTCCGGGTCCAGCATGTCGTGCAGGGCGTCGTAGAGCGGCCGCAGATACGGGTCGATCTTTTCGTAGAGCGTGCCCGGCAGGAAGCCGAGCCGCTCGCCGGCCTCGACGGCGGGGCGGGTCAGGATGATGCGGTTGACCTGCTTGGACTGCAGGGCCTGCACCGCCTTGGCCATGGCGAGATACGTCTTGCCGGTGCCCGCCGGGCCGATGCCGAAGACGATGGTGTGCTTGTCGATGGCGTCGACATAGCGCTTCTGGTTGAGGGTCTTGGGGCGGATGGTGCGGCCCCGGGACGAGAGGATGTTCTGCGTGAGGACCTCGGCCGGGGTCTCCTGGCCGTCGCCTTCTCCTGCCTCGTCCGCCCTGAGCATGGCGATCGAGCGTTCCACTGCGTCCTCCGTCATCGGCTGACCGGTGCGGAGCACCAGCATCATCTCGTCGAACAGGCGCTGGATGAGGGCGACTTCATGGGCGTCACCGACGGCGCTGATCTCATTGCCCCGGACATGGATGTCGGCCGCCGGGAAGGCCTTCTCGATCACGCGCAACAGGGCGTCTCCGGAGCCGAGCACCGTCACCATGGGATGGTTCGCCGGGACGGTGAAGTGGGCTCGGGACTGCCCCTGGGCAGGGGTACGAGCTGTGGGTGTCTGAGTCATGGGCCGGCTCTAGGGCCTGCTCATCCTCCTCATGCGGGGCTTGGTGGCCGCTCGACAGCCTTGCACTGCCAAGAGTACGACGCACCACTGTCACCGCCGCAGTGCTTTTCCACTCCCGGCGCGGGTGGCCGCCGGTCCCGCACCGGCCGGGAATCAGACCGCGTCCGGGCCCCGCTCGCCGGTCCGTACCCGTACGACGGAGTCGACCGGCACCGCCCACACCTTCCCGTCGCCGATCTTCCCGGTGCGGGCCGCGCGCACGACCGCGTCGATGACCGCTTCGGCGTCCACGTCGTCGACGACGACCTCGATCCGCACCTTCGGCACCAGGTCCACCTGGTACTCCGCGCCCCGGTACACCTCCGTGTGGCCCCGCTGGCGTCCGTAGCCGCTCGCCTCGGTGACCGTCAGACCCTGGACGCCCAGTTCCTGCAGGGCCGTCTTCACCTCGTCGAGGCGGAACGGCTTGATGACCGCGGTCACGAGCTTCATGCGTGGGTGCTCCCCTTCGGGTGGTGCGGGACGGTGCCGCCCTTCAGGGGGCCGCCGACCAGGACGCCGTGATCGTAGGCCGTCTCCGCGTGGTGCGTCTGGTCGAGGCCCGTCAGCTCGTCCTCGGCGCTCGCACGCAAGCCCATCAGCTTGTCGATCGCCTTGCCGATGCCGTACGTGACGGCGAACGTGTACGCCGCGACGGCGAGCACCGCCACCGTCTGCTTGCCCAACTGACCGAGGCCGCCCCCGTAGAAGAGGCCCTCGGCACCGTCCGTCATCGTGGCCGTCGCGAACAGGCCGATCAGGAGCGTGCCGATCACGCCGCCGACCAGGTGGACGCCGACGACGTCCAGCGAGTCGTCGTAGTCGAAGCGGAACTTCCAGGCGACGGCGTACGAGCAGACCACGCCCGCCGCGAGGCCGATCACCGCCGCGCCCAGGATGCCGACGGCCCCGCACGACGGGGTGATCGCGACCAGGCCCGCGACCGCGCCCGACGCCGCACCGAAGGTGGTGGGGTGACCGTCGCGCCGCTGCTCCACGAAGAGCCAGCCGAGCAGGCCCGTGCAGCCGGCGAGCAGCGTGTTGAGGAGGGCGGCCGCGGCGAGGCCGTTCGCGCCGAGCGCCGAGCCGCCGTTGAAGCCGAGCCAGCCGAACCAGAGCAGGCCCGCGCCCATCAGGACCATCGGCAGGTTGTGCGGGCGCATCGCGTCCTTCCTGAAGCCGATGCGCGGGCCGATCACCAGGCACAGGGCCAGTCCCGAGGCGCCGGACGCGATCTCCACGACCAGGCCGCCCGCGAAGTCGACGGCGCCGAGGGAGGAGGAGATCCAGCCGTCGGGGCCCCACACCCAGTGCGCCACGGGAACGTATACGAGCAGCGCCCACAGCGGCACGAAGACGAGCCAGGCGGCGAACTTCGCGCGGTCCGCGATCGCGCCGCTGATCAGCGCCGTGGTGAGGATCGCGAAGGTCAGCTGGAAGGTGGTGAAGAGGAGGGTGGGGACCGTCCCGGTGAGCGTGCTCGGGCCGATGCCCGCCATGCCGAGGTGGTCGAGGCCGCCGATCAGGCCCGCGAAGGTGTCGTCGCCGAAGGCGAGCGAGTAGCCCGCGAGCAGCCATACGACGGTGACCAGGGCGATCGACACGAAGCTCATGAGCAGCATGTTCAGGACGCTCTTCGTGCGGACCATGCCGCCGTAGAAGAGCGCGAGGCCCGGGGTCATGAGGAGGACGAGTGCGGTGGCCGCGAGCAGCCAGGCGGTGTCGCCTGTGTCGGGGCCCTGTGCTGCGGCCAGAAAAGTCATGGAGGAGAGCGTCACCGGCACGCGTTTCGGAACGGGCAACCACGCGTTTCCGCCGTGTTTCGCGTTGCGCGGGGGTTTCCGGAAGCTCACCGGGGTGGCGTCGCGCCGCCGCCGGGGCCCATGCGTGCTGCGGGCCCCCGTCGATCAGGGACAATGGGCGCCATGAGCGTTCGTACCCAGTCATCCGAGCCGTCCGAGGCCATCCACCGCGCCGGCTTCGCCTGCTTCGTGGGCCGCCCCAACGCGGGCAAGTCCACCCTCACGAATGCTCTGGTCGGCCAGAAGGTGGCGATCACCGCCGACCAGCCGCAGACCACGCGGCACACGGTGCGGGGCATCGTGCACCGGCCCGACGCGCAGCTGATCCTGGTGGACACCCCCGGGCTGCACAAGCCGCGCACGCTGCTCGGCGAGCGGCTCAACGACGTCGTACGCACGACGTGGGCCGAGGTCGACGTCATCGGCTTCTGTCTGCCCGCGAACGAGAAGCTCGGCCCCGGCGACCGGTTCATCGCCAAGGAACTGGCCACGATCAAGAAGACGCCGAAGATCGCGGTCGTGACGAAGACCGACCTCGTCGACAGCAAGACCCTCGCCGAGCAGCTCATCGCCATCGACCAGCTCGGCAAGGAGCTGGGCATCCAGTGGGCCGAGATCGTGCCCGTCTCGGCGGTCGGCGACAAGCAGGTCGGGCTGCTCGCCGACCTGATCGTCCCGATGCTGCCGGAGAGCCCGCCGCTGTACCCGGAGGGCGACCTCACGGACGAGCCCGAGATGGTCATGGTCGCCGAGCTGATCCGCGAGGCCGCCCTTGAGGGCGTACGGGACGAACTGCCGCACTCCATCGCCGTCGTGGTGGAGGAGATGCTGCCGCGCACGGACCGCCCGGCGGACAAGCCGCTCCTGGACATCCACGCGAACGTCTACATCGAGCGCCCCAGCCAGAAGGGCATCATCATCGGCCCGAAGGGCAAGCGCCTGAAGGACGTCGGCATCAAGTCCCGCCGCCAGATCGAGGCCCTTCTCGGTACGCCGGTCTTCCTGGACCTGCACGTGAAGGTCGCCAAGGACTGGCAGCGCGACCCGAAGCAGCTGCGGAAGCTGGGCTTCTGACGGGCTAGGCCGGTGCCGGTCGCGCTTCCGTCAGGGTCGCAAGGCCCACGGCCAGTTCCCGCGCCCACACCCGGTAGCCGTCCGGTGAAGGATGCAGCCGGTCGGCCGCGAACCACTCGCCCGCGATCGCCGGCGGTCCGCCCGTCGGCAGGTGGAAGACGGCCGGGGTGCGGCGGGCCACCGTCCTCAACTGGCGGTCCAGGAGCCGGACATAGACGTCCAGCGGGCCCCGCGCCGGGCGGGGCAGCGCGGCCACGCGGGTCATCGGGGGCAGGCCCGCGAAGACCATCGGGACGTCCTCGCCGAGCCGCAGTCGTACGTCCCTGACCAGCCTCTCCACGTCGTGCCGGAACGCCCGCGGGCGGCGCATCCGCAGTGCGTCGTTCGACCCCGCGGCCACCAGGACCAGGTCGGGCCGCCAGCGGGTCGTCGGATCCGTCAGACCCGGCAGCAGGCCCCGCCGCACCACCGGCACCGTCGCCCCGGCCTTCGCCGACACCCGCCAGGAGACCGCGCGCCCCGTCATCGCCGTCAGGGTCCGGGCCAACTGCCCACTGAGGGCCTCCTCGTGGCTCGCCGCCCCCACGCCCGCGGCGAGCGAGTCGCCGATGACCGCGAGCCGCAGCGGAGGACCCCCGTACTCCCGCTGCGGCCCGGTCAGCCCGGCGTCCTCCCCGGCTGCTTCCGGCAACCTCACAAGGCGTCCCCGCATTCCCCGTGCGAACATCCCGAGCCCCTTCCGCGCTCCGTGTCCCGTCCCCCCTGCGCATAACGCTGTTATGGCCATAACAGCGTTATGCTGCTCCCGTGTCAACCGGAAAGCAGGAAACGCCGCGGGAATCGGCCGACGTCCGACGCCGGCTCCTCGACGAGGCCGCCCGCGTCATAGCCGAGCAGGGCCCCGCCGCACTCAGCGCCCGCCGCCTGGTCAAGGCGGTCGGGGCCTCGACGATGGCCGTCTACACCCACTTCGGGTCGATGCCCGAGCTGGTGCGCGAGGTCATCCGGGAGGGCTTCGTGCGGTTCCACGCCCGCGCCGCCGGCATCGGGCAGGGCGCCGACCCCGTCGTCGAACTCGCCGGACTCTGCCGCGTCTACCAGGAGTTCGCGCGCGCCGAACCGGACGTCTACGCCGTGATGTTCGGCAGCTCGGTGCTCACCGGCTTCGCGCTCTCCGACGACGACCGCCGGATGGGTACGTTCCTGCTGCGGGCCCCGCGCGACGCGATCCGCCGCTGCGTGGACGCGGGCCGCTTCCGCGCGGAGGCGGACCCCGATCTGCTGGTGCGGCAGCTCTTCAGCCAGATGCACGGCCTGGCCGAACTGGCCCGCGCCGGCTACATCATGGGCGGCTTCACCCCGGACCAGGTGCTGCACGGAATGCTCCGCGACTTCGCCTTCGCCGCCGGGGACGAGGCCGGCGCGGCCGAGGCGTCCGTGACCTCAGGCCTTGCGGGCGGCGGCTGACCGTGGCGTGGCCGCCCTGGGCGTCGGTGCTCGGCGGCTTCGGCGTTGTGCCCGCCGCGGGCTACTCCACGCCCCTGATCCGTGTCACCAGCACCGCCCCCGCCAGCCCCACCACCGCCGCCACCAGGTACAGGACCCGGTAGCCGCCCAGGTACGTCACGATCGGGGCCGCGATCGCCGGGGCCGCCACCTGGGGCAGGGAGTTGGCGATGTTGATGACGCCCAGGTCCTTGCCGCGGTCGAGGGCCTTCGGCAGGACGTCCGTCATCAGGGCGAAGTCCACCGACGTGAAGACGCCGAAGCCGATGCCGAGCACCGCCGCCGCGACGATCGCCCCCGGCCAGGTCTGCCACACCGCGAGGAGGCTGGTGGCCACCGCCATCAGGGAGCCCGACCAGATCACGAAGGGTTTGCGGCGGCCCACCCGGTCCGACCAGGCGCCGCCCACCACGACCGTGGCCAGCATCGTCACGCCGTTCACGGCCGTCAGGATCAGTACGCCCGACTCCGGGTCGGAGCGGTGCAGGCGGTCGCGGAGGAAGTAGAGGAGGTAGAGCAGCACCACCGAGTTGCTGACGTTGATCAGGAAGCGGGTCAGCCACGCCCAGCCGAGATCCGGATGGCGGCGCGGGCTCAGCCAGAAGCCGGCCAGGAAGCTCCGCCAGTTCCACGGCGGGCGGTCGGCGGCGTCCAGGCGCAGGTCCCGATGGCGTACGACATAGGGCAGCACGCCCGCCACGGTGAACACCGCACACGCCGCGTACCCCGCGACCGTCCCGCCCGCCACCGTCGCGAGCCCCGTCCCGACGACCACGCCGAGCAGCTGCGCCGCGCCCAACCAGCCGCCCACGGCGCCCCGTTGGAGGCGCGGCACCCGGTCGGGGACCGCGGCGGTGACCGCGGCGAAGGCGGCGTTCAGGGTGAGCTGGACCAGGCACCAGCCCGCCGCCATCCACCACACCGAGCCCGCCGCCGAGAGCAGGAGGAGGGAGGCCGCGCCGCCTGCCGTGCCTGCCACGATCCAGGGGGTGCGCCTCCCCCGGCGGGACGTCGTGCGGTCCGAGAGCGCGCCGAAGAGCGGGTTCGCGACGAGGGACACCACCGCGCCGACGCCCGTCACCCAGGCGAGGACCGTCTCCTTCGACGTGCCCGCCGGAGCCAGGTCCTCCGCCTGCACGGCGAGCAGGATCTGCAGCGGGCCGTACCAGCCCACCCAGATCGCCCCGTTGGCGACCGACAGGGCACTCGTCCAGCCCCTGCCGACCCGCTCGACCGGCTCCCGCAGCGCGCTCGCCGTCATGCGCGCTGCGCCCGCAGGGCCTCGCGCAGCCAGCCGTACGACGCCTTGGGGGTGCGTTCAAGGGTGTCGTAGTCGACGTGGACCAGGCCGAAGCGCTGCCGGTATCCCTCCGCCCACTCGAAGTTGTCCATCAGCGACCAGACGAAGTAGCCGCGCACGTCGACCCCCGCCTCCAACGCCCGGTGCAGGGCCCGCAGATGACCGTCCAGGTACGTGATCCGGTCCTGGTCGTCGAGCCCCTCGTACGAGCAGCCGTTCTCGGTGATGACGAGAGGCGGAAGCCGGTCGCCGTACCGGTCGCGGAAGCCGGTGAGCAGCTCCGTGAGCGAGTCCGGGACCACCGGCCAGCCGAAGTCCGTCACCGGGTATCCCTCGATCTCCCTTGGGGAGAAGGGGAGTTCGGGCGGGAGCGTGAGTCCGGAGAACTCGGTGGCCGTGCTCTCCGGCAGCGGCGCTCCCACCTGGGTCGGCTGGTAGAAGTTGACGCCGTACCAGTCGAGCGGCTCGGAGATCACCTTCAGGTCCGCCTCTAGGTCGTCCGAAGGCATCAACTCCCCGATGCCGTCCGGGTATTGCCCGAGCAGCAGCGGGTCGGCGAAGAGGCGGTTGAGGAGTACGTCGTAGAAGTCGGCCGCCGCCGTGTCCTTGTCGGCGGCCGACGCGGGCCAGGTCGGGCCGTGCGAGTTGGCGATGCCGATGTCGCCCGCGCCCGCCGCGCGCAGCGCCCGCACCGCGAGGCCGTGCGCGAGGAGCTGGTGGTGGGCGACCGGCAGCGCGTCGAAGAGGAGCTGCTCGCCGGGGGCGTGCTGGCCGAGTGCGTGGCCCAGCAGAGTGTGTTCCGCGGGCTCGTTGAGGGTGATCCACTTCGTGACGCGGTCGCCGATGCGTGCGGCCACCACGGCGGCGTAATCGGCGAACCGCTCGGCCGTCTCGCGCCGCAGCCAGCCGCCGGCCTCCTGCACGGCCAGCGGGGTGTCCCAGTGGAAGAGGGTGGGGACGGGGCGCACGCCCGCCGCGCACAGCTCGTCGACGAGGCGGTCGTAGAAGTCGAGCCCCGCGGCGCTCACCTCGCCCGTGCCCGTCGCAAGCACCCGCGGCCACGACACCGAGAAGCGGTACGCGCCCACGCCCAACTCCCGTATGAGCGCCACGTCTTCGCGATAGCGGTGGTAGTGGTCGCAGGCGACGGCGGCCGTCGTGCCGTCCTTCACGTTCCCCGGCACGGCCGTGAACGCGTCCCACACCGAGGGGCCGCGCTCGTCGACGGCGCCCTCGATCTGGTGGGCGGATGTGGACACCCCCCACAGGAAGTCGCGGGGGAACTGGGGTATCGGTTCGCGCGCATCGCTCGCTGCCATGGGCGCGATCTTCCGTACCGCCCAGTAAGGAAGTCAATGGGTGTACACGAGAAAAGGTGAACACCGCTCAAGTTTTACGAGCCCTTCTTTACGAGCCCTTTTTACGAGCCCTCCTTCAGGACCCGTGAGATCAGCTTCCGCTGCGGCTCGGTCAGGCGGGGATCCGAGCAGTACACCGTGTGCCCGTCGACGGTGAGCTGGTAGTTGAAGCCGTCCGGCACTCCTATGGGTGGCGTGCCCCGGCCCTCGGCCATGGCCTCTTCGGCCAGGGCGTGCCACTCGCGGGCATCGGGCAGTCCCGAGGTGTCGATCTCGGCGTGCCGCTCGATGCCCGCGAATCCTCCCGTGCGCTTCACCTGGATACGCATGGGTCCTGTCTACTCCAGGAGGCGGTCAGTTGGTAGGCACCCCGACCTGGGACCACGCCTTCAGGACGGCCCCGTGCTCCTCGCCGTCGCCGTACTTGGCGCGCGCGGCGGCCACCGTCAGCTTCGCGAAGTCGGCGAAGGAGGCGTCCTGGGCCAGCTCGCCGCCGGTCAGGACGGCGTACCAGATCTGTCCGGCCCGCTCCCACGCGTGGCCGCCGAGCGCCTCGGCGAGCAGATAGAAGGCGTGGTTGGGGATGCCGGAGTTGATGTGCACGCCGCCGTTGTCGCGGCCCGTCTTGACGTAGTGGTCCATGTCGGCGGGCTGCGGGTCCTTGCCGAGCACGTCGTCGTCGTAGGCCGTGCCCGGCGCCTTCATGGAGCGCAGGGCCTTGCCGGTGACGCGCGGGGCGAGCAGCCCGGCGCCGATCAGCCAGTCGGCCTCGGCCGCGGTCTGGCCGAGCGTGTACTGCTTGATCAGCGAGCCGAAGACATCCGCCATGGACTCGTTGAGCGCGCCCGGCTGGCCGAAGTACGTGAGGTTCGCCGTGTACTGCACGACGCCGTGCGTCAGCTCGTGGCCGATGACGTCCACCGGAATGGTGAAGTCGAGGAAGATCTCGCCGTCACCGTCGCCGAAGACCATCTGTTCGCCGTTCCAGAACGCGTTCCCGTAGTTCTCGCCGTAGTGGACCGTCGCGTTCATCGGCAGTCCGCTGCCGTCGATGGAGTTGCGCTCGTACGACTTCAGATACAGCTCGAAGGTCGCGCCGAGGCCCGCGTACGCGCGGTTGACGGTCGCGTCCTTGCCGGGCTTGTCGCCCTCGCCGCGGACCTTGCGGCCCGGCAGCTCGGTCTTGTGCCGTGCGTCGTAGATCGTGCGGTGCGGTTTGCCCTCGGCCGCTTCCTTCGGCGGCGTGACGGAGGGGGCGCCGATGACCGTGGTCAGCCGGCGGTGGGTGCGCTCGATGGCGTCCCGCTCCAGGGTGCGGCGGGCGGGTCCGGCGAGCGCGGCGTCGTCACTCTGGGCCAGAGTGTCGAGCACGTGGGGCGGAATGATGGTGCAGAAGACAGGCTCGAAGCCTGGATTGGCGGTCATGGCGGCAATGTGGCACTGGGTCATGCCGCTGTCACTACCTGCAACCATGATTAGTGAAATAGAGGGATTGATCACCTCTGGGCCGTTACCTGATGGTGATCCCGCATACTGATACGCATCCGCGCACACAGCGCGGCTCGGCTAGGCTGCGGAGCATCATGCGTTACGGGCTGCTTCTCCTTAGCTGCCGCGGCGAGGGCCTGTAGTCGAGGCCGACCCCCTCCCCGCGGAGTTCGGTGTTGCTCGCGAAAGCGACCGTCGGCCGTCCTTAAGGACACACCCGAGGAGCCCCGCATCATGGCGATCAAGCCGAATTTCCAGCGTGCCACGTCCATGCCGATCCACAAGTACGGGCAGTACGAGCAGGTCGACATCCCCGACCGCACGTGGCCGCAGAACCGGATCACCGTCGCACCCCGCTGGCTCTCCACGGACCTGCGCGACGGCAACCAGGCGCTGATCGACCCGATGTCCCCGGCCCGCAAGCGCGAGATGTTCGACCTGCTGGTCCGCATGGGCTACAAGGAGATCGAGGTCGGCTTCCCCTCGTCCGGGCAGACGGACTTCGACTTCGTACGCTCGATCATCGAGGACGGCGCGATCCCGGACGACGTCACGATCTCCGTCCTGACGCAGGCCCGCGAAGAGCTGATCTCCCGCACCGTCGAGTCGCTGGTCGGCGCCAAGCGCGCCACCGTCCACCTGTACAACGCGACCGCGCCCGTCTGGCGCGAGGTCGTCTTCCGTGGCTCAAAGGACGCGGTCAAGCAGATCGCCGTCGACGGCACGCGTCTGGTGATGGAGTACGCCGAGAAGCTGCTGGGCCCCGAGACGGTCTTCGGCTACCAGTACAGCCCCGAGATCTTCACGGACACCGAGCTGGACTTCGCGCTGGAGGTCTGCGAGGCCGTCTGTGACGTCTGGCAGCCAGGACCGGACCGCGAGATCATCCTCAACCTGCCCGCCACGGTGGAGCGTTCGACGCCGTCCACGCACGCGGACCGCTTCGAGTGGATGTCCCGCAACCTGTCGCGGCGCGAGCACGTCTGCCTGTCCGTGCACCCGCACAACGACCGCGGCACCGCCGTCGCCGCCGCCGAACTGGCCATCATGGCCGGCGCCGACCGCATCGAGGGCTGCCTGTTCGGCCAGGGCGAGCGCACCGGCAACGTCGACCTGGTCACCCTGGGCATGAACCTGTTCTCGCAGGGCGTCGACCCGCAGATCGACTTCTCCGACATCGACGAGATCCGCCGCACCGCCGAGTACTGCAACCAGATGGAGGTCCACCCCCGTCACCCTTACGCGGGCGACCTCGTCTACACCGCCTTCTCCGGCTCCCACCAGGACGCCATCAAGAAGGGCTTCGAGGCCATGGCGGTCCGGGCCGAGCAGCAGGGCAAGACCGTCGACGACATCGAGTGGGCCGTGCCGTACCTGCCCATCGACCCCAAGGACGTCGGCCGCTCCTACGAGGCCGTCATCCGCGTCAACTCGCAGTCCGGCAAGGGCGGTATCGCCTACGTCCTGCAGAACGACCACAAGCTGGACCTGCCGCGCCGTATGCAGGTCGAGTTCTCGAAGATCATCCAGACGAAGACCGACACCGAGGGCGGCGAGGTCACGCCGGACGCGATCTGGGGCATCTTCCAGGACGAGTACCTGCCCAACCCCGAGAACCCGTGGGGCCGCATCCAGGTCAAGAACGGCCAGACGACCACGGACAAGGACGGCACGGACACCCTCACCGTCGAGGCCACGGTCGACGGCGCCGACACGGTCCTGACCGGCACCGGCAACGGCCCGATCTCGGCCTTCTTCCAGGCGCTGCAGGGCATCGGCATCGACGTACGACTGCTGGACTACCAGGAGCACACGATGAGCGAGGGCGCCTCCGCGCAGGCCGCCTCGTACATCGAGTGCGCGATCGGCGACAAGGTCCTGTGGGGCGTTGGCATCGACTCCAATACGACCCGGGCCTCGCTGAAGGCGGCTGTTTCTGCGGTGAACCGAGCCGCGCGCTGAGCACTGCTGGAAGGCCGGTTGTCATCCGCGGGTTGGATGTGGCTGGTCGCGCAGTTCCCCGCGCCCCTTACGGGGCCAGAAGCGCCGGACGGGCTCATTCTGAGC
>NZ_JBHYIG010000150.1:0-23071 GCF_042740015.1 Streptomyces sp. NPDC059037 | reverse complement strand
GGGTGGGGGGGCGGCGCCCCCCCCCCCCACACCGTGATCACAAGCTCTTTAGTCGGCGTCCTTGTGGGCGAGGGTGAGTGGTAGGGATGCGACGCAGTGTGTGGACAGGGAGGCAATCCGGGGCAGTTCGGCGCGGCTCTGGTGCGAGGTGATCTGGCGCTGGCCCAGCAGCACCCGCAGGGCGACTTCGGTCTCGATCAGGGCGAGCGGGGCGCCGAGGCAATAGTGCACCCCATGGCTGAAGGAGAGGTGGCGCATATCGGCGGCCGGACGATCCACACGGAAGCGGTCGGCATCGGGCAGCGAGGGGGCGCGGCCGATCGCCGCCAAGGCGAACAGGATTGCTTCACCTTCCTGGATGGTGACGTCACCGACTTGGACGGTCCGCCGGGCGAACCGGAACATCAAGGTGTTCAGCGGAGAGTCGTAGCGCAGCGTCTCCTTGGCGACCGCGGCGTAGTCCACGGCGCCGTCCAGGGCCAGGCCCAGCTGATCCGGATGGTCGAGCAGATTCACGAGGGCGTTGGTGATGAGGTTCTGCGTGGTCTCCAAGCCGGCTATGAGCAGGAGGAACAGGGTTTCGAGGAGCTCTTGTTCATTGAGGTGGTGCCCCTCGTCGTGGGCCTGGAGCAGCGCCGAGGTGAGGTCTTCCCCCGGAGTGGCGCGTTTGCGTGCGACGAGTGCTGCGAGCGCCTCCGCGACGGCAGTCTGTGCGGCTTCGAACTCTTCCTCGGTGGTGTGGCTGTTGAGGAACCGGTCGAAGGCGTCGGCCAGCTTCTGCTGGTCTAACCGGGCGTCGAGGCCGATAAGTTCGCAGATGACCTCCATCGGCAGGCGGAAGGCGTAGCCAGCGCGCAGGTCGAATGTCTGGCGCACGGGCAGTTCGGCCACCAGCCGGTGGGCGATCTCCTCGATACGAGGAGTGAGTTCCGTGATCCGCTTGTGGGTGAAGGCGCTGGTGACCAGCCTCCGCAGCCGCCGGTGGTCGGCGCCGTCGTAGTTCAGCAAGGTGCCTGCGGCGATCACCTTCAGCAGCGGCCAGCGCTTCGGCACCAGCCCATCCCGGTAGGCGTGCCAGGCCTGGGGGTTCTTCACGAAGGTGTCGTCGTCATCCAGGATGGTCCGGGCCACCTCATAGTCGGTGACTGCCCACGCCGTCATGACGCGGTCCCCGGGCCTGCCGGGCAGCGCAACCGGCGCCACCGGCCCGGCCTTTCGCAGTGCAGCGCCTTCGGCATGGGGGTCCAGGGCGTCCAGGTCCAGGGCCGCGATGGGGGACGCGAGTGTCAGCTCCTGGCCGAGGCGGTCAGTTCCTGCAGCATCGTGTGCGGGAACAGGGAGCGAGAGGTCCATGCAGTGTCTCCAAGGGCGGTAGCGTCCGGCGCGAGAGGCGCGCCGCGGCGGGGGCTGGGGTCAAAGGCGATGGGCAGACTGCGCAGAGCCCGCACGATGACCGAAGGGCCCCAGTCCAGTGGTTGGTCGACGTCGTCGAGGTACGGGGCCCAGCAGCGGTGCAGGAAGCGTCCGATGCTCGTGCGGACCATGACCCTGGCCATTTGCTGAGCGGGGCAGGTGTGAGCTCCTGCTCCCCACGCCATGTGGGACTCATTGGTCAGGGTGTAGGCGTCGCGGTCCAGGCCGCGGGTGAGGGTCGGATCGGCATTGGCTCCGGCCAGACCCAGGACCAGCATGTCGCCCTGGGCGATGGCCTGGCCGCCCAGGACGACGTCCCGGCGCGCGTAGGCACCCGCCACGTTCTGGACCGGAGGGTTCTCCCACAGCGCCTCCGTCATGATCTGGTCGATGGTTGCCGTCCCGGCCGCGAGCAGGGAGTGCAGCCGCGACTTGCGCACCAGCTGCTCCATGACGTTGGCGATCCAGTTCGTGGCGGCGCCGGCCGCAGCCACAGTGGTCAGCCATGCCTGATTGACCACCTCCTGATCACTCAGGGGCCTGGTCGTCACGGGGCCGTGGGTGAGGAAGGAAATGAAGTCGTTCCTCGGCCGTGCGCGGCGCTCGGCTACGGCGCGCTCCAGGACTGTGTTGATCACAGCGTTGGCGCGCTGGGCGTCCTCGCGCCCGGCGAGCAGTTGCGCGACAGCAGCCATCAGTTGCTGGCCTGCCTCGGGGGGCAGCCCCATCAGGCTCAGCATGACCAACAGGGGCAGCGGCGCTGCGTAGTCGGCGATGATGTCGGCCCGGCCGCTCGCGCAAAACCGGTCGATCAGCCGATCGGCCTCTTGCTCGATGAAACGGCGGATCTGGCCCTGATCCGCCCGGGAGAGTCCGGCGAACAGGATGCTTCGCAGCCGACGGTGCTCATCCCCGCTCATGAACCTGGCGTTCTCCAGGTAGGCAATCTGCGGAAGCAGCGCCCAGTCAGCAGGAATGCGGTTCTCCTGCCACTCACGCCACGTGCGCGAGTCCCGGCTGAAGAGTTCCTCGCGGCGGCAGACTTCCGTGATTTCGGCGTAGCCGATGACCAGCCATGCCGGTACGCCGCCATCGAGCGTGACGGGCACGACGTTGCCATGTGCTGCCCGCATCTGCTCGTACAGGCCGGCAAGTTCGTCCGTCATATAGCGGCCTGTCAGGGGCATCCGGTCCGCATGTGCCGGGCAGTCCGGCGGAGGTAACAGCGGAATGGCACCAGCAGCTACGTCGTCATAGGGGTGGGACATCCCAACACCGTTCCTCAAGAGTCGGAGCCGTCGACGGCAGGACCAGGAGGTCATGCGCGCGGTCGCCATCGCTGGCTGGGTGAGCCGCGCGAGCGTGGCCGCCGATGGTGCAACCCGGTCGGACCAGATCTTGGTGCTGGAGCACCCCGACTGTCAACAAATGTAAACAAGGTGAGACGCGGTCCGGCAGATCTTCCGACTGCTCCGCCCCTGCACGCACGGTCCGGTGATTGAGTGCGCTTTGAGAAACTGTCGCGAAGCGGGGAAGTTCTTGAGTTCGCTCAGGTTGCTTCCCGAGATCCCGTCCGATCGAGTCGATTGGGCGGGATCTTGCAGTTTTCGGGGGTGCTGTGAGGGCTGACCGGGGCTGATCGGCAGTTTCCGGGGCTCTCGGGGCTGTCTTCCGGGGGTGGCCAATGCCGGGGTGCGCGCGATGGTGTGGCTGCGGGACCGGGGAGGTCTCGTGGCGGCGGTTCGTGTGGCTGTTCACTTCCGGATCATCGTGGTGTCCGGGGCGGAGGGCGTCCGGTCGGCTGGGGTCGAGGGGCATCAGGCCCGGTCAGGGTGTCGTTGTCGTGGGCGGTGGCCGGGAGGTGTTCGCCGCGGCTGGTCTGGCAGAAGGCGTCCAGGATCATCAGGTTCGCGACGGTTACCATGAGAGCGACCAGGAGGGTCTGGGCGACACGGCCGTGCGCAAGCCGGTTCTTCGGCTCCGAGATGTCGACCTTGCGCCCCTTCAAGATCCCGTTGATGCCCTCCGTCTGGGCCCTGATGACCTTGAACGTGCTGGACCAGGCATCGGTGAGGTAGGGCGGGTCCTGGCGGAACTTCTCCATCGTGCCGAGATCACCGGGGCGGATGGTGGTGATCACGGTGGGACGGGCGGCAGGGTGAGTGCTCCTTTCCCGCGGGTCGGTCAGGTCGATGGTCCGTGGCGGAGTGTGGACGGTGGCCCTGCGAGGGCAGTTGACGGTCGGCGAGGTGCCAGCGGCCGGGCAGGCGAGCCGGATCGCCCTGGTGCGATCGGGGCTCTGCTTGACGTGCAGGAAGTACGGCTTCCGGTTGACGATTCGCGTCGTGGTGGTCGTGTCCGGGCAGCGGGCCTCTCTGTCGTCCAGGCGGTGGGTGGCGTCCCTGAGGGCGGGCGGGATGAACGGGCGGGCTGAGTGCCGTCGATCATGACGGTGCCGCGGTGGGTGCCCTGGATGCCGCGCTGGTCCTGCTTGTAGTCGAGCGCGAGGCGGTAGCCCAGCTTGCGGGCGGGCAGACACGGGGCTCATGGCGTGCGCCTACGGCAGTACGACCCGAAGCCCGTTGGTGAGCAGGGCCACGGCCGCAGACAACTCGCGGGGCGTGGTCAGCGCACCCAACTGAGTGGCCGCAGCCGAACGGCTGTGCCCAGCAGCGGCATTGAGTGCCGCCTGAACGGCATGGCGGACGGTTTCCGTGACGCGCATCTGGACTTCGATGTCCTCCAAGTCGGCAGCTGTGACCTGCCCCCGCCCCATGAGGCGGTTGGTCCTGGAGGCGACATCGAGGGTCGTGAGCGCGTCGTCGTCCGCCGCGGGGGCGAGAGCGGAGAGGTTCGCGCCGCCGAAGGCAGTACGGAAGCGCGACGGACAGAGGGTGTGAAGGTCCATGGCGAGCTCTGCGGCGAGGCCGCGGACGGCTACCAGACCGTACGTGTTGGCCAGTTGCGTCATGAGTGCGAGCGCTGCGTGAAGCTCCCCCTGCCTGAGGGCCATAAGGTAGGCGTCGGTGACGGCGCGTATGAGCTTCTCGGGAATCGCGGTACTGGACACGGTGTTTTCCCCGTTCGGGTGTTCGGGTAGCTGCGCGTCGGCGAACTCGCCGGTGATGGGGTTGCCCCAATCGTGATCGGTCATGAAGGCGCTGCTCCTTGATCTTGCTGGGTACGCAGCTGGCTGGGGCCAGCAGAGAAACTGCCCGTGGAGCTGGCTGGTCGTTCCAGCACGGCCCCACCGGCAGGCGGGTGTTTCTTTAGCTCCCGAGCCGGCTGTGCCGGCCCAACGCTCGGGCTTCAAAGCGGGTCTTCGCACTACCCATCGTGGTCACTGAGGTCGATCACCACTGATTGGCCTGTCGCGGGGGCCGTCAGCAGTCCAGGAGCGGGCCGTAGTGGTGGTGGTGGACGTCGATGGCTTCCTGGATGTCGGCCTCGGTGAAGCCGCACGCCTCGGGCGAGAGCGTGCCGTCGTAGAAGTCGATGGCGATGTCCAGCAGCACGGCCAGCAGGTCCTTCAGGTCCCGGGGGGGGCCAAGGTCACGGTGTGGTGGGCGCTGCCGGGAAAGAGCCGCTCGGTGACGAGATGGGCCAGGCGGTGCCAGGCCGGATCCGGTCGGCCGAGGGGGTCGGCGCACAGGTGGCGGGCGATCGCGGTGGAGAGGGTGGCGACCGGCGCGGCGAGCATGACGTTCGGCCGACGGCGGTAGGGGGCCAACTGCGGGCTCCTTGGGTGTGGTCGGGCAGGACAGGACGTCGAGCGAGTCGAGTACTCCTGCGGGAACTCGCATCCCGATCCCGGCTTGAACGACCAGGTGTCTTGCGTACATGGACTGCAAGGAGCCAGGTCACGCTGTGTGTCAAACCTGCGTGGTGGTCCGCGTTGCCGGGGGGTTGGCACTCACGAACTGGAGGAACCAGTCGGGGATCTGCCCCAGCTCGGCGTGGTAGTGCGTCCAGATCTCCCGGACGGGAAGCCGACGCAGGCACCCGTCGGGCAGGACCATCTGACCGGTTACCTCCATGCTGTTCCAGCGGGGCGTAGCGTCGCCGTTCTGAAACCATCGGACGCGCAGCCTGACGGGCCGGACGGTCCCGCTGTCCTCGCCGTCCTCAACAATGAAGTCCGGGCCGCACCGCCCCTGCCATACCTTTTCGTACGTCCGCTGCGGCGGTTTCGCCGTCATCGCGTCGTCGTACTGCACCACCTCGTCGAACCGCTCCACACGCAGCGAAGGCGTGAACTGGGCGAGTACGGACGGCTGGTCGGCCGGCTGCTCCATGTGCTGCTTCCTTGTCTATGACGAGGCGGTCGGCCGCCCGACGGGTACCGCTGGGGGCCGGAAACGATGTCCTGGCCGCCAGGCCCACCTCCCCGTCCCCCATCGCTCGCGCGTGGGGGACAGGAACGTAGGCGGTTACGTGGGTCCATCCCCGCTCTACGGCAAGGGCGGTCCGGTGTGCGCCGTCGCGCAGGCCCTCGCCGGGCAGAACCACCACCGGCGGCACTTCGTGCGCACAGGCGTCGAGCCCAGCTTCCAGGGGCATCAACCGGTCCTCGGCGTCGTTGGCTTCCATCTCCTCCCGCGTGTGCAGGAGGCCGATCTCGTCGATCGGCACTCTCGCCCGGATCAGTTCGGTGCCGAGGTCGTCGTCCCCGTACAAGTCGAATCCGATGAGGTCGGCGGCCTCGCCGAGGGTGAGTGTCGTCCGCCAGGCTGCGCCCCACGTTGGCAGCTCAGCGGCGTGGATGGTCTTCACACGTCGCCCCCTTCTGGTGTGGTGTCTACGCGGAGCATCTGCTCGGTGCGCGGTGAGGGGCCGCGCGGGTCCCCTATCCCGTCCCGGCGGGGCAGGGCCACCACTCTTGGGGAAGCGGTGAGTTGAGTGCGGGGATTCAAACCCCGATCTCCGGATCCGTAATCCGGTGTCCTTTCCGTTGAATGACAGGAGCGAGCGCGCGTGTGGTGCGCGGTGGTGCGTACCCTCGGCGGGATTCACCCGCGGTCTCCCCCTTGAGAGGGGGGCGAGCGAGCCAACGGCGCGCCCTGCTTCATCGGCTCCCGGGGTTGCGGTCACCCCTCCTTGGGGTGTTCGTAGATGGGCTGAACGGTGTCCAGATCGATGACCTGGCCCACGCGAAGGGTGTTCAGTCCGCGTAGCATCGCGATTTCACGCTTGCGCTCCGCGATACCCGCTGGGCTCAGGGGCCGGCCGTCCTGCCTGAAGTCGCCCTCTTCGAGCATCTGCTCCAGCGTGTTCTTCCACTGGTCGACCTGGTACTGCTTGATCTTCTGCGTGCGGGTCATGGGGCAGTCCCCCCTAGAAGGGCGTGATGTGGGTTGGATGCTGTGCGCGATGGTGGAGTTAGGCGCGGGGGTTCAGTGCCATATGCCGGCGCAGGCTCTGGCCTGCGCCAGCGAGGACGTCAGTGACCTCCTTGGGAAACGTCACGTAGACGGAGTCGAGGGACGTCACCTTTTCGAACAGAAGCATCACGGCCTCGTGGCGCGGGATGCCCCGGCTCATGAGGTAGAACAGCTCCTCTTCGTCGAGCACTGGCTGCCCTCCGAGCGAGTTGAGGGTCGCTTCGGGATCCGACGCGAGCTCCATCGGGCGGTCGGCGACGACGTACTCGTGCGGCCACAGGTGCAGATCTCCCCGAGGCGTGGCGATGACCGCCTGCTTGGGGTATACCGTGGCGGCCTGCTTGCCGTGGCCGACGGCTATCGCGCCCGAGCTCAGCTGGTGCGGACGGGCACGCCACATCGACAGCTCAGGGACGCGGAACCTCGAGCGCAGCTCGGTCATCGGCTCCTCGACCACGATGATCCACGCGCCCTCCTCCGGGACGGCCTTGCCGTCCTGCTCGGGGAAGTACATTGACGGCTCAGCGCCGATGGAGGCGGCGATGCTCCAGACGTCGTCGGCGTGCTCCTTCATGGCGACAAGAGAGCGAATGTGCGGGGCGGCCTCGGGCAGAGAAGTCATGGGGTGCCTGTCTGTCAACGTTCGTTGGTGCGGATCAGCAGATCCGCGGGGAAGTCGCCGGCGTCGGGCGAGACCAGGGCGACGAGACCGTCGGTGCCGATCCTGACGATGGTCTCGGTGCGCCCGGCGATGCCATCGGCGATCGAGAGCGACCTCGCCGCGATGCGGTCCGTCGTCGCTCCTTCAGGGATCAGCACCGAGTCGCCGGCGCGCAGTGGACGGCCGAAGTAGCCGTGGACGGAGTCCGGTTCCGCGTCGGGGAGGGAGATCTCTTCGCACCCGGTGAGCTGTTCGAACACGGCCAGCGGGATGACCAGTGCTTCACCGAAGGTCACCTGGGTCTCGTCGGTGCTGCCGACGTAGACGATCAGCGGTTCACCGTCGTCGGCGAGCCGGGTCACCCGGCCGATCGCCAGGGACGAGCGGGACTCGTAGCCCTTGTCAGGCTCCAGAGCTCGTCGTCGTTCTCGTGCTCGGCCAGCCACTTGGCTGCCTGCACGGGCTCGTCGTCTTCGCGGTCGCGCGAGGCGTCCGCGAGGGCCCGCGGTACTGCGTTGTCCCAGGCAGCAGGCACAGCCCCGTCGACGATGTCGATGGCGCTGCAGACGTGTTGCTTGCGCTCAAGCAAGTCCGCCCGCTGGGCGCTGCGTTCCTCGAAGCGGGCGAGGTGCGCCGCGCAGCAACTGTCGAGCGGTCCGGGTTTCTCGGTGTCCCGGTAGGAGCTGAGGTACCGGTCGGTCTCGGCGGTTTTGTCGTACAACGCGTCGAGGGTGGCGCTCTGCTGGCGTTCGGTCAGCTCGATGCTGATGGTGGGTTGAGTGGCCGTCATCGCGAAGCCTCTTTGTGGTCGGACGCCACGCCCTCGGCACAGAGCCTGACGAGCATGTCCATGCGGTGCCCGCCCCACTGGACGGTCCGCTGCCCCTCCAACTTGACGGTGAACATCGGGGTCTGCTGGTAGCCGAGCTTCTCAGTGACGTGGCGGTAGGCGTCTGGTTGGCGGCCGATGCGTGTCCCGGCTGGTGCCCTGAGGGGCCTCATCGATGTCTTGCCCGGGGCATCGGCGATCAGCGTCGCCCTCCCGTCTGGCCGGTGGCTGCGACGCGTCTTGCTCGGTGCATCACCGGGACTCGGAAACGCCACTGCCTAGACGTCGATGGACAAGAGGGGAGCGGGCCGGGTGCACGAACAACCGGCCCGTTCCGGTATCGGTCCCGCCCCCGGGTCGGCTATGCCGACCCAGACCCCCGAGGCCAACGCCCGTAGGGGGCGAAGCCGAGAGGGTCACGCTGGGCGCGACGCATAGTGCTTGTTCCACTGGGCGAACGTCCGGCTGTTGAACTTGATCTGGTTGACGGCCACGACTGCCCGGCAGAGAGCCTCCTTGTGGCTGAACAGGCAGCGCGCCAGTCAGTTCTCGTTGCGCAATGACGGCGGCGGCTCGTATTCCCAGGCGCCGTCAGCAGCAAGGCACGCGCCTATGTGCACCACGGCCCAGAGGTCTTCGCCGCTCTCGGGGTCCATCCCGCGCCGGGAGACCCAAGGCTCAAAGTGCTCCATGCCGAACACGGAGGACTCGCGGTAGCCGATCGGCAGGATGCGGTACCCCGAGGGGTGATCTCCGAGCTGGGCGGCTCGGCGGCGGGAGCAGGAGTGTTCTCAGCGGTCGGTCTGCTCCGCCCCGGCTGAGTGACGCTTCGCGTCGGATCGAAGCTGATGGGGAGCTCCTGCGAGAAGAACTCTTCGAAGACCCGGGTGTTGTCGTCATCGGCGAGCCGAACTTCGATGACCAGGTCCTTGTCGTCGCCGAAGGCGGCGACAGCGCGGTGCAGATGGCTGGCCAGGCCCTGCATGGACTCGTAAGGGCTGGGCACATCGGACGCGGTGACCTTGGCGCTGCGCGAGAACGCGTGGCGCGTGCGTCTCTCCGGGACGATCACTCTGGGGTCGTACTCGCTGTACAGCCACTCGGTGCGCGCGGCGATCCGAACGGGCTCAGTGCGCATGCCGTCGGTCCAGCGTTCCTCGGCCGGCGGGCGGTACTTCTCGTGGTTGGTGACAGTCACGGCTTGTGCTCCTCTCCGGGCTGGCCGGTGTCGAATATGGCGCGGTCCATACGGTCCGCGATGTCGTAGTACGTGCGCGCCTCGGCGGCGTTGGCTTCAGTCTGCTGCGGGTCTGTCGAGGTCCGGGCGAGCTTGCTGTACTGATCGCCGAGGTCGCGGGCCCAAGCACCGCCGGACCGAGGCAGGGGTGCAGGGGCGGCGCTGGTGACGACGGCAGTGTCGTTGTTGGTGCTAGTCATGCGACGGCCTCGTATCCTGAGTCAGATCGGTGAAGCGACGCAGGTACTGCTCCTGCGCGCGGGATGGGAGCCATCCCGCGATGTCGATGCCCACGAGGGGCTCACGGCCCGACGACGGTGACGCTCTCATCGATCATCTGGCGCATCTCTTCGATGCGTGCTTGCTCGTCGGCGGTTACGGGCGTCGGGGTCAGGGCCGCGTCACTGACTCTTTGCAGTCGGCTGACGCCTCTTGATCGGCGTGCTGACGGCGGCGTCGACGACTATGGCGCGCACTGCGGTATCGGCGTCGTCGTCCGGGTCGGGCAGTAGCTCGGCCAGGAAGTGGCCTTCGTCGAGGCCCAGCTGCTCATCAAGTCGCCAACCGGTGATGTAGGCGGTGCCGGTGTGGCTCAGGCCCTTGACATCGTGGACGTGGTCTCCGGTATCGGTTTCCTCAGCGCGCTGCAGCTTGATCTTCCTCGCGTCGCGGTCGATCAGGATGACGAGCTTCATCGTCGGCTGGTTTGCAGGCCACCGTGCCTCGCTGCGACCGGGGGTCGGCCGCAACCAGTCGCGTGCCGCGGCGGACAGTGAGATCTGCGAACGCCCGTTCTCGGCGTGCGTGACGGTGATCTTGGCGGGACCCCTGGTACGACGGCCCTTGTTCGGGTTGGGGTGGTAGATCTCGAACGACATGAGGGGATCCTTCCGTCAGCGCTATTCGCGCCTGCTGATGAATGTCACGGGTTTGCCGCGCTCCTCGGCGTAGGCGACCTCGCCGCCTGTCGACTCCCCGACGCATCCGTCTGGGGCGACGACCAGCACTTCGTCAGCGAGATGGGGACCTGCCCCAAAGCCCAACGAACTTGCCCAAGTGGAACTCGTCGAGCACCTGTTTCTCGGTCCCGGTGATCTCGTCACCGTCGTGGGCGAAGGGGGCGGGCGCGAAGACGATCACGGTGATCGGCTCCGGTCGTGCGCGATGGTGACGGCCCGGCCGTGGGATCCCAGCGGGGCTGTTGAGTGAGTGCAGGTCAGACCCGCTCGGAGGCCCAGAGGTCGTTGAGGTCCTCGCGGATCTCTTCTTCCAGGGCAGCGAGGAGTGCCTGCTCGGCGTTGAAGTCTCCGGAGACGGCCTTGATGAGGTTGTCCTGGACCTGCTGCTTGCCGGCGAGCACCGAGGGCATCCGCTCGTCCTGCGTGCCCTTGGCGATGAGCCGGTGGATTGTCACCGGCTTCGTCTGGCCCGTGCGGAAGAGCCGACCGTTGGTCTGCAGGTAGTGCTCGAGCGAGAACGGCAGCGTGTACCAGATCATCGTCGAGCCGCCGTGCTGCAGGTTCAGACCGTGCCCCGCGGCGGCAGGGTGGAGCACCATCACCGGGATTTGCTTGGCATTCCACCGGCGGACCATGTCGCGCGAGCCGTCGAAGGCCTGCGCGTCGATGCCGGCCTTCCGGAGCCGCGTGAGCAGCTGCTCCTTGTCGGACTTGAAGTGATAGGCGATGAGCACGGGCTCGCCGCCGTTGTTCCGCACCAAGTACTCGGTCATCTCGATCTTCTTGTCGTGGATGACCTCGTACCGGCCCTTCGTGGTCGGGTCGTCAGGATCCGCGGTGTAGAGCGTGCCCGAGGCGAACTGCATCAGCTTGCTCGTCAGCACCGCCTGGTTCTCGGCGACGATCGATTCGACGCTCTGCGTCAGCTTCCCGTCGTCGTCGGTGTAGGTCTGCACGATGTCCAGGACCAGGTCGCGCTTGAAGTCCTTGTAGGCCTGGAGCAGGTCCGGCGGGAGCGTGACGTTGACGTCCTGAATGCTGAGCGCCGGGAGCTGCAGGTCCGTGTTCTGCGCGCTCATCACCAGGTGCGAGATGGCCTGATGGATCTCGGCCTCGGCGTTCGCCGTGGGGATCCACTTCGCCGGCGTCGTCGTGCCGGGCACCATCTTCGGCGTGAACCACCGATTGCGGTACGCGGTGATGTTCTGACCCAGCGTCTGGCCCTGGTCGAGCAGGTAGACCTGGCTCCAGAGGTCGTGCAGCGAGTTGTGCGTCACGACGAAGTCCTTCGTGACGAACAACCCGTCATCGGCGGCGACCGTGATGCACTGCGCTGGCGCGATGCCGATCGGCTCGATGGAGCGGATTGCCCGTTCCTTGATACGCCAGCGTGGCTGCCAGTTGTCTGCCTTCCTCGGCAGACGGAAGGGGTTGGCTGGCATGCCGAACGAAAGGGCGTAGTGCGGGCGCATCAGAGACGTGTGCCCCGGAGGCATCACCTGCGGCCCTTCCCGCTGCTCGACACGCTGCGTCACATACCCACCCAGTGAACGGATGAGGAATGCCACCTCTTCTGCCAATCGGGGCGAAGAGGTGCTGAACTGCGAGGTCGATCCCTGATTTGTCTTGCTGCTTCCGTCCGTGTCACAGAGGCCTCGCAGCAGTTCGATTCGGGTGGTCTCGTCGTTCCACAGGTACGTCTCGGGGATGAACTTCTCCCAGGACCTCAGACCACGGAGGTTGAGGTCACGCAGGGCTGTCTTCACCGGGTTGGGTACAGTGCCGCGGATCGGTCCGGGTAGGCTCCCGCCACGTTTGCCGGACGTGATGTAGTAGGCGCTGGCCTTCGAGTCAGATCGATAGCCCCTGTGGGTCAGCTGCATACCCCGGGGAAGTGCTACTTCGACGTACTGCCTGATCTCATCGTCCAGGGTGGTGAAGGCGATCGTGTGACCGATGTGCCCGTCGCCGAGGAGGACGCCCAGCAGGTACGGATCCAGAGGGACGTCCCGCGAAGGCATCTCCACCGGCGCGACTGTAGGTGTTGTCCATCGGGGAGCGCCGCCTTTGTCTGTCAGTCCGACCTCGACATTGTTTGCCCGGCTGCGGCTCCTTCTCTTCTTAAGATCGCCGGTGGCGATGACCAACGGGCCAAGGCCCTTGCCCCGGCGACTACGGCTGTTCACTGCCCAGAGGTGGTCCTCGGTGCAGTCGACGAAGGTGTCGTCGCTGAAGGTGACGCGGAAGATGGGCTTATCGCCTTGCGGCCAGACGCCCACGACTTCGGTGGCTTTGCCGTCGGATCCGATGACGCGGTCTCCGAGCCGCATGTCACCCATTGGCTTCCATCGGGTGGGAGTGAGGATCGGGGTGTCAAGGGTTAATGCGTTCGGCGCAGGCGTACCTGTCAGTTCGATGAGCCTGCTCATGGCAGGCCGCACCGTCGCCAGGGCAAGGAAGCGCTGCGAGTCGTGCGACTTGAAACCCTGGGACTCATCGATGATGACCGTCTGGAAGGGCCAGATGATGGTGTTCCGGCCGTTGATGTTCTGGACCGGCAGCTGGTCGACCAGACCGAAGCGGCACTGAGCGCAGCCTGCGCCGGAACAGGTTCGGCAGTCATAGGCTTCCCACGTCACCAGGGCCGACTTGAGCAACTCCTGAATCCAGGCGCGGATCTTGGCCTTGGCGGGGACCCGGTTGTTGGCGTTGCCGGCGACCAGAGCACGGTACTCGGTGATGGCCTCGTCTCGGCTCAGTGGCCCCCGTGCCTGGAGCAGACCCAGGATCGCCGTCGCCTCCGGCGAGACGGTCGGGGCAGGCACTGCGCCTGGCACCGCCGTGATCAGCTTTGTCTCCTGGGACGGCTGAGTCAGCAGCTCCTGGTTGATGAAGTACATCGTCGGCGGATCGGTGGCGACCTCCTGGAAGCGCTTCAGGCGCTTGGCCTTGGAGAGCTTCCTGTCGTCCTCGTCGACGATGAGCGACTTCGTCCGGATGGGGAAGCCCCACTTCTCGATCTCGTCGATCCAGGTGGAGCGGGCGATCGCCACGGGCGCGATGACGAGGATGTGACCCATCGGGCGGATCGTCTGCAGGACACTGAGGGTTGTGAGCGTCTTGCCGGCTCCGACGCCGAGCCACGCGCCCGCGAAGGGATGGTCAACGAGGAAGTCGTGGATCTGCTGCTGATGCGGCATCAGCGAGATCGGGGACGGAGCAGTAGCCGTAGTCATGTCGCTGGTCATCCCTTCTCCTCGGGTGAGGGTTCATTCGCTTTCTGCGGAGCCTCGGGAGCGATGTCGAGGTTCGTTCTGGTTACGGGAACCGACGCGGCACGATCGAGGTGGACTCGCTGACGCGAGCTCAGAGCAGCCACAGCGCTGAAGGGTCGCTGGCAGACCTCGTATCTGAACTCCCGTGCCTGGGGCGTGTGATCAGCTTCGGTCTCGGCTTCAGTCGCGCGTATAACGTCGAATTGCGGCTGAGCGGACTCGTCGAAAGTCACCTCCAGCGGCGTATCCGCGGGAATGCCGTAACGTTCCAGCGCCGCGTCCACGCCTCGCTGGAACGACTCCGGGTTCAACCGAATGTTCGCCGGGACGGGCACGCCCCGGTATTGCGGCTGCGGAGCATCCCGGCTGCCGAACCCAGAGCCCCACTCCCCGGCCAGAGGGCGCTCGCCGTAGGGGTACGCCATCGGCAGCGGGCCGTCGTTGTGCGTGCCCCACATCTTGGCCGTGTGCATGGTCGGAATGAGGGTCCCGGTCAGGCCCTGGCAGCGGTTGCAGGGGTAGTTGACGTACCGGATGTCCGTGTTCGCCCGCTGTCCGTCGCAGGCGGAGCATTTCCACGTACCGCACCGACGGCACGCGTAGCGAGGCTCGCTCACGACGCACCTATGTATCTGTGGGGCATGGTGCTGCTCTCTCTTGGTTGGGTGAGGTCCTGAGGAGGTTCGCGATGAAGTCGTCGACGGTCGGCTTGTCGTCGACGACGTGAACCTCGGCCCCGTGTCGGCGCAGCTTGGCGTGCGTGAGCCGTTGCAGCTTCCGCAGCTGGCCGCCGGGGCGCTTGACTTCGACGAACACGGTGCCGCGGGGAGCGACGACGATCCGGTCGGGCACTCCCCCGCGGGCTGGTGAGACGAATTTCAGGCACAGGAAGCCGTGCTCCCGGCACTGGCTGAGGAGGTATTCCTCGATGGCGCTCTCGTTCGTGCGAGCCATCAGCGCTACATCTCATCGTCCGAGGGAACCGTCGGCGCCCCGTACCTCAGCTGACCGGGCGCGACTAGCCGGAAGCCGGTGGAATGCTTGTGCATCCGGGAGACGCTGAGAGCCGAGAGCCTCGTGCCGTAGTGCGCCCGGATTCGGGCCCTGCCGCTCTGTACGGACACAACGACGACGCGGCGCTTCTTCTGCCGGGAGTCGAGGTCCTCCCAGATCTGGCCTGGGCGGACCAGGATGCCCTCGCGGGTCGTGTTCTCCTCCTGCTGGACCTGGGCGTCGTCGTCCTGGGCGGAGGTGTCGGTCGGCACGGCATTGGACACGAGCTCGTACTTCTTCAGGAACGAGTCAAGCTCGGTGATCGTCCGACGCTGCGCTCGATGATGGACCCGGCGCCGGAATTGGAAGGGTGAATCTACGTAAAGGACCTTGGTCAGGACCCTGTCGCTTTTGCGCCGCCAGCGCTGACCGGGCTGGACTGGTTCGGTCGTTGCACTCACGACTCGTCGCCTCCCTCAATGGTGCGGACGGGAAGTGTGGTCTGGAACATGACGTCTCTCGATTCTCTTGCCATGGCGAGCCAGACTCGCCTTCATCTCAAAGGCGACTCGGGCACCGAGCAGCGTCGTGTCGGCGCGGCCCGGCACCCTGCGTGTCCGATGGCGGTGCGGGGAGCTAATCAGGCGGCGTTCTTCCAGTTCTTGGTGAACGTCTCGTTGAGTATCTGGGTATAGATGTCGAGATTGAGCGCCCCGATGAGCGGCTCGACCCGGGAGGCGGGCAGCGTACGAAGGTCGTCGTTGACGACGACCACCGACCAGCACGGGTCGATGCCGTTGATCCGGCGGATCACGACGTCCTGGTCATCGGGCAGCAGCGTGAGGCCGTCGGAGGTGCTGGCTTCGCTGCGGTTCTTCGCCCACCCGTGGTGGCGCAGGATCTCCAGCGCGATCGGGTCACGTCGCACCCCAGCACTGCCGGACTCGCGCCGCTTGCTCTGGCTGGCCGGGGTCACTTTCCATGCGCCGGCATTGTGCAGGCTCACGGCACCGATGGTGCCGCCGCGGACGATGAAGACCCGGTTGACCATGTGCAGGGCCCGCGGGTTCACCAGCTGCGCATTGGTGTCCTCGTTGTCGTCACGGTCGGGCCCGGCACTGACCGGATCGGCGGCGAACGGGTAGGTGATTTTGACACGTGAGGCGGCGAGGACGTTCTGGAACAGCAGCAGCGTCCGCACAGGATCGGCCGGGTCAATCGCCTCCTCGATCATCTTCCGGCCCAGCACGGGATCGAATGGCTCGGCGAGAGCCTCCTCTCCCCTGCTGGCGACGGTCTGCAGGTAGCGGGCCAGGGCGAAGTCGATCACGGCCGGGTGGGCCAGCGACTTCGTCGGAGTAGGACCCGCGTGGCAGGCCAGCGTCCCGCCGGAGGCGCTGATGATCGGGCTGTCGGCGACGCTCCGGTCCTCACTGGGCGACTCCAGCTCGAGCCGGTTGTTCGAGTCCTTGCTGATGAGGAACATCAGCTCCGGTTCGATGTCGATGCCGATGGCGGCCTGCTGCTCGGCGAGCACCCGGTTGTTGGTCGCCGCATCGAAGCCGTTCTCGCCGCCGACGACGGAGTAGAGGCCGTCGGTGTTCGTCGAGATGATCCGCGCGCCGGCCAGCGTCTGGGCCTGCCCGATCCGCCAGCTGAACAGCTGGCCGATGATCCGCATCGAGATGGTGCGGTTGTTCATCCTGATTGGGGTCCGGTGCGCGGCGTCGGCAGCTCCAGAGGCCGAGTTGAGGATCAGCTTCGTGCCGTTGCGCAAGGTCGTGAGCCCGGCCTTCTCCTCGGCGGAGATCCCCGGCTTCTTCATCTCGAAGCCCAGGCGCTCCTTCTCGAAGAAGATCGTCGTGTAGCGGTCCTCGCCCAACTCGGGGTTGTAGAACGCCCTCATGTTGCGCAGCAGGTTCGGGTAGTAGCTCGTGAAGTCCTCGTGGACGACGAGGCCTGCCGAGGTCCGTGCGAACCTCGGGTGCAGCTTGGTGGACATGTCGGCCTTCGCAGTGAACAGCGCGGGTGCCTTCTTCGCCGGCTCATCGCGATAGACGGCCCTGGCCGCCGAGGTGACGGCCAGGACGACCTTGCCGTCGAGCACGGTCCCGTCGGTCAGGCACACGTGCATCGCCTCGGCGTCCGGACGCTGAGTGTCCAGCAGCTGGGCCGGATCCGGCACTTGGGCCTGCGCACGCGCGAGCTGCCCAGCCTGGTCCGGGTCGTCCTTCTTCGGCTTGCGGTACCTCACCCTTTTCGGGTCCGAGCCCAGCAGCACGAGCCGCTTGTCGACGGCCGTGCCGTCGGGCAGCGCGAGCAGGTTGTGCTGGCGCCTGGCCTCGGCGACGAAGTCCCTCGCCTCCGGGTACAAGAGCTTGGCCAGGCCGATCATGGCTGCCTGTTCCCGGTGCTCGAAGGAGTCGGCGTCGAAGACTGTCATGTCCGCTTCCGCGCCATGAATGCCGCCTGTGCTGAACGTGGCGAAACACGACGACGGGGAGGCGTCACGGTGGAAGTAGGGCACATTGTTCGGCGCCTTCGGCAGCTCGCGCAAGGACTTGGCCGGGAGGTCGAACAGGTCGCGGTACTCCTCGGAGTCGTTAAAGTTCTGTCCCTCGATCGAGCGGTAGTAGTTGACGACCTGCATGAACTGGCAGTGCGCCTTCGCCTGTGCTGGCGTCGCGGCTGAGTCCTTGGCAGGGTCGAGGGCCACGTTCTTCTCGAAGAAGCGCACGCACTCGTCGAGCACGTTGACCTGGGGGATGCTCTGCTCCTCTGCCACCTCCTTGGCCGGATAGAGGAACGACACGGCCTCCATGTCGTTCAGCGAGGTGTACGGCGCGAGGATGCGGCCGACGAACTTTGCCGAGGACGAGTCGATGGTCAGACGGTCCCGGCGCACCGAGCTGTTCTTGGCGTAGACGGTCTCGGAGTACTGCGCCAGCAGGCCGGCCTTGAGGTCGAAGTTGCTGGCGTAGGCCGGGTGCTGGAAGAGCTGGGCCAGACCCAGGCAGTCGGAGACATTGTAGGCCAACAGCTCGTACAGATCCTCGATCGTGGCGATCGAGGTGTCGTGGCTGAGCTTTTCGGACTCCTTGATCTGGCGGCCGAGCATCCCGAGCAGGCGTTTGAGGCTTACCTTGGTCTGCAGCTCGTTGAGACGGGCGACGTCCAGGTGCCGGCCCGAGTGCATCATGGCGCGGCGGATCTTGGCGGCCGGGCCGTCCCAGCCGAGGTAGCCGGGCATGTACTCGATGTGCTCGTTGAACAGCTTGTCGTTGTGCTCGCGCATCTCGCGCGCGGTGGTCGGCTGGACAAGACGACCGGAGTGCGGAGCCGGGAAGGTCTCCATCAGGTACAGCGCGAGCATGGTCATGTCGTAGTTCAGCGAGTTGTACCCGGCCAGGAACGGGTGTTTCAGCGGGTCGTACTCGGGATCCGTGTCGCAGACCGGGCGCAGGCTCGCCGGATAGGACGAGATCTCACTGCGGTCGTTGACCTGGTCCGCGTTCGAGAGGCCCATCAGCTCGGCGAGGCGGAGGTTGCCCCGCTCACCACGCAGGTTCCACAGCTGGATGCTCACCGCGGGCAGGCCCGGGTTGGAGCGCACCACGGCTTCATAGAGTGCCTGCGGGTCCACGGCGTCGGCGAGCTGCTGGTCGTCGGCGAGGAAGAAGATCTCCAGGTCGTCGACGGCTCTGCCGGGCTGCGGGGTGTAGGCGCACAGGGTGAAGATGTCCGACAACGACTCGATGTCGTAGAAGGCGAAGCGCGCCTTCGAGGCCGTGACGGGTGTTCGCTGTGCGGTCATGGTGGGGATCTCCTTTCGTCAGTCCGACCATCCCGGCCGGTGTCTGTGGAGGAGGCGCGCGTGGCCTCAGAGGGAGTCGTGAGGAGAGCGCCGGCGCGGGGTATTCATGCGCCGGGACGCCTCACTCATGAGCCGGGCCTGCCCGCGGTGAGCGTCGTGATCTGCGAGCGGACGATGAGGTTGGTGATCCGCCGCTCGCATGCGACGTCGGACATCGCCGTGGTCAGACGGCCTTGAGCCAATTCGAGGTGCAGTTAGGGCGGTTACGGGGTGCGTCGGTGACGTTGACGATGCGTCCGGGGATGGCTCGCATCACTGATCACATTCTTCGGAAGTCATTTGTAGTGCGACTGCACCGAATTCCACTGCGAAGTTTTCGACGGCTCGCTGCGCCAGTTCTTCGACGCTGCCGAATCCGGCCCGACTTAGGCGCTCGAAGGTATCCAGGGTGCGCCCGTCAAGCTCGATTTCGATTTTGCGCACTGCTCTCACGCTTTCTGTGGACGGCGGCGGGCGGTGTATTCGGTGGGTGCATCAGTTCTGTTCGTCAGTGGTGTCGTCGGTCGGAGTGGATGCGCCCGTCTGCCGGAGCAGTCCGCGGTAGTTGGCCTGCAGCGTTGGCTGGGACTTCTTCTTCGGATCGCTGCCGGTGTAGCTCGGGTGCATCCACTTCTTCAGCTCGTACTCGGCGATGAGCACCTCGGGGTTACTCATCATCTGGCCGGGCCGAATCTTGCGGTTCTTGTCCGGGCAGTGCCACAGGGCATCCGGCCGGACGATCGCCACGAGGTCCGTGATGAACTGCTTGTTGCTCACCGGGGAGCCTGACGGCGAAACTTCGGCGAACCAGGCCTTGTACAGGTCGTAGAGGAACGTGAACGGTGCCAGGTCCCAGACCAGCCGCCCGCGGAACTCTTCCCAGAAGGCGCGCACGGGGTCGTTGGCCTCCTTGTACTCGGCCAGGACTGCCTTGGTGGCCACCGGCTCTGAGAGCTGGTAGTAGTCACCCGGAGATGACGCGCCGGCGCGGTTGACCGCGTACCAGAAGACGTACTCCAGGACCTCGTGGCGCTGAAGGTAGTCGTCCTTGATGTACTTCTTCTCGGCTCCGGTGAAGCTCTTGGTGAAGGGCACGAAGAGCTGCCGGCGGTAGAACGACTCGGACTTGTCCTTCACGCGCGGGAACTCGTTCAGGCACTGGACCATGAAGCCGAAGAACTGGTAGGCGATCGGCATCCGGTACTTGCGGTTGATCTGGATGACGTCGTTGGTCACGATCGCCTTCAGGTTGGCCGCCTTGTCGATGAAGGTGCCGACATCGTTCTCGTCGACGATGATCGCGTTGGCGCGCACCAGCGGTTCGAGCGCGAAGTCCTTGCCGAAGTCCGAGAGGGGAATCGAGGTGTGCGCGCCGCTGCCAACGAGGTTGCGCATGAGCGCGCAGAGCGTTCCCTTACCGTTGTTGCCCTGCTCCGAGTAGAACCAGGCGGTCTTGCCCCAGCGCACGTGCGGCCGGATGATCGCGCCGATGATCTCCCAGATCAGGTCGGCGAGGCCCTCGTCACCGGGCTGGTCGAAGAGCTCCTCAATCCAGGCGACGACTTCCCAGTCTCCGTCCTCAAGGTGCGTGATGACCTGCTGCGGGGCGTTGCCCACGTAGTCGACGTCGTTCTTGGTCAGCAGCACGATGGCGGGGTCGAAGGGGTGGACCTGCTTGGGCTCGAAGTGGAAGTCCTTGCCGAAGATCGTGACGTCCAGCGGCTCGGTGCCGTAGAAGACGATGCCGTTGCGCGCGGCGATGAAGTCGCGGTTCGTGCTCTGGTGCCAACGCGGGCCGTCCTCGCGCAAAACGGCCAGGACCTCGGCGAACTCCTTGAGGGTCAGCTGAGTGTTGTACATGCGCGCCGTGGTGCGGATGTCGTCCTCGCTGGTGGTGTACGTCCCGCGCGCGCGGCCCGCGGCCTGATACATCGCCAGCAGGTCGTACTCGCGGTCGGTGTCCTTCGCGTTGGGCGCGATGCGGATGACGTGGTGCAGACGCAGGAGGATTTGCGCGACCTGCCAGTACGTCAGATATCTCGGCAGGGGGTACTTCTCGGCGGCCGCGGCCGCCTTGAAGTTCTCGGCCTTGATGACGCCGCCCACGATCGCCAGCAGCTCCTTCTCCAGCACGCGAGGCGTCGGAGGATCGGTCGGGTCGATCTGGTCGAGGTAGGCGGCGGTGACGTAAGTGACGATCTCGTTCTGCGGAGCCATGTCGTCGCGGTTCGAGAAGTACCCCATGACGCTGGCCAGGACGTCGGCGACGGGGTTGGTGCGCGGTCCGGCGCTGGAACCGGTGGCAGGTACGCACATGAGGGCATCAGGAGGCGTCATGTTGCTGCTTTCTCGATCGTGATCGAGTCCCTGTCGGCGATACGTGGGAAGCCGATTGGACTCGTAATCGAATGGAACGCGATCTTGACCCTACGCCATCCGAGTGCCCTTCTGCAACGATTGAGCTGCCAGTCAATAAGAGAGCCGACTGAGGTACAAACGGTCACCAAAGGAGGTTGCGAAAGGGCTGCCGACAGGGACTGGAGAGGGCGCGCGACCGCCACGGCCATGCCATACGCGTCGCAAGCCCGGGCGGGACGTGAGAATCCAATGGCTCCGTTGGGCGTATGCCCCCACGGAGCCACTGGCTTCTCATGCTCGACCACGCGCCCGCGGGCGGGGGGTAGCGCCCCGCCAGCGGTCGAGGGGCCGGGGGGTTATTATGACCGGCGAGCCCCCGGCCCCCACAGCATCGACATGAAGCGCTCCAGGAGAATCCCGACGGCCGCATACCCTCTAGAGGCATCCGAGCGTGTACCACTTGACGTGGTACACCTGTTTTCCCAGGTCAGAGCAGGAATTTCGGGAGTTCAAGAGCAGGGTGTACCACGTGGCACTCTCTACGTGGTACATATATTTACCCAGGTCAGGAAGGGTTTACATACCCCCTGTACCACTTGTACCAGGAAATAGAGCCTAGATACACGCGCAGGGGGGATAAGAGAGCAGACTGGCGAGCTGGGGCTGGAGCTGCCTGGATCGCCGTCGAACGCGCCCCTATGTAAACGGTCAAAAACACGTGGTACTCGCGGTACACGGGCGGGAACCACTGACTGACCAGGCAAAACGGCGTACCACGTCGGCGCTCCCACGTGGTACACCCGAAGCGGGGAAGAGCCTCGCGGTACAGGTGTTTGTCCAGTTCAGAAGCGATTTCAAAGCTGTACCACGTCTCGTGGTACAGCCGTCAGCCCGATGCTCCCCCGGCGACCAAGTCGAGGCAGACTTCCGCGCCGAGCCGCCGTGCGGCCCCCAGGCGGCGCGGCCGAGCCTCAGCGGGACTGGAAGCCGCATGGAACACTCCCCGGCGTCCCGAGGCTCACAGAAGGCTCCTGACACGTCCTCGTGGCGCTAGTCAGAACTCCGTCCGAGTCGTTCATCCATGAGGCTCCACTCGACGCGAGAGGGCATTTGACTGGCATTTGCTGCTCATTGCGAGTTATCCACGACAGCTGCTATCGTTGACGCCAGGTGATCGATGTTGCACTGGAACGTGAAAACAGAGAGGCCGGAGAGCATCCCCGTGGGAAGGGAATTCTCCGGCCTCTTTGCATGTACTGATGAGTGCGAGGCGTGGAAGGCGCGCATCACCCCGGGGTGACCGTGCTCCAGCCTCACTGGTATCCCGCATTGGGGGACTCGGGACTGCGGCTACGGGATCGCTCGTCTGCTTCGACGACGTAGAGGATCTCGTAGGAAATCGTGGTGTTGAGGTTGAGCCGGTTCTTGCTCTGGCTCTTCTTCATCGTGATCTTGCGGAAGCCGCGAACGGCCTCAGCGCGATCGAAGAACCGGCGCAGCCTCGAGTTCACGCGCTCACAGGCCTGTTCGGCCGTGACGCCCATGTCGGAGACGACGAAGACGTGCGTGTGACCGCGATCGAAGGTGGGCTTCTCACCAGTGTCGAGGTCCAGACGGATCTTCGCACGGCTGATGTCGAGCGTGTCGGGACGGACGAGCTGTCCTCGTGAGTCGTACGTGCAGGTGCTGACGATAGCCATGATGAGATCCTCTCCTCTCCTGGCGAGTATGACTGAATAGTTACTTTCAGTCACACCCCCGGTGGCCGGATCACCCGGGTCACCACGAGCATGCCCTCTGCACGAGGGACCGGCGGCTGAAATGCCGCCGGTCCCGCACGGAGGGCACCATCGTTTTTCTACAAGAGGCTGAGGACCTCGCTCACTGCATCGCGGACGCGTCCTTACCGCCCGGGGGGGCGGCCCGGGCCGGGCCCCCGCCCGCCCCCCCCGGCAGGCCCCAAGCACCACCCCCCCCGCCCCCGCCCCACGAACCCGCCCCAACCGGGGGGGGCCCGCGCGCCGCGCGCCCGCGGGGGCGGCGGCGCCCCCCCCACCCGCGCCAGGTTAAAAAAAAGAATCCACCCGCCCCAAAAGACCAGGTTAAAAGAGT
>NZ_JBHYIG010000149.1:1700-23495 GCF_042740015.1 Streptomyces sp. NPDC059037 | reverse complement strand
CAGCAGCCAGATCGCGCTGCTCTCGCCGTCGCCGCGCAGGCGCTCACCCCTCCCCCCCTGAATTCTGCTTCCTCACTGCGACGGCGCGCGGCCACCCAGCAACGTGGCCGCACGCGAGGAGATGCGTGATGAACCTGCTTGCCTTCGGCCTGTCCCGGACGGGCGGCATCAAGAGACGCTCGCGTACTCGCCGGATCGCGGCGGTCGTCGGCTTCGCCCTGCTGCCCGGGCTGCTCTCCCCGGTGGCGTTCGCCGCGGACGCGGACCCGCTCGGCCGACCGAAGCTGAAGACGCCGCGCTCGGCCAAGGTGACCCCGTTCACTGCGAAGACGAACGAGAAGAACGCGGCCGCGGTAACGAAGTCCGCCGCGGCGGACAAGGCCGCAGCCAAGCGCGCCCACGCCCAGCAGGACCGCACCGTCACGTGGCCCAAGGGCGGGTCAGCCACACTGACGCTTCCCAAGTCGGGCAAAGCCCAGGCGAAAGCGGGATCACTGCCACTCACGCTCGCCGCGCCGAAGAAGGCCAAGGTCGGTACGCAGAAGACCGCTGCCGGGCTGAAGGTCGAGGTTCTGGGCCAAAAGAAGGCCAAGCAGCTCGGCGTCAAGGGCGTCGTCCTCACCGTCACCGGGCCCAAGGCCGGAGGTCGCGCCCAACTCGGCGCCAACTACGCGGCGTTCGCCTCTGCCTACGGCGGTGACTGGGCCGGCCGCCTGCAGGCCCTGCAGCTGCCCGACTGCGCGCTGGACGACCCAGGCAAGGCCAAGTGCCGCACCCGCCACCCGCTCAAGTCGGCCAACGACCGGGGCGACCAGCAACTCACCACACCACTCTCCTTCACCCCGGCTACCAAGAGCGGCGCCGGCCAGACCATGGTGCTGGCCTTGGCGGCCGGAACCCAGTCCGGCGCGGGCGACTACAAAGCCACCCCCCCTGACCGCCTCCTCCACCTGGGAGGCGGGCGGCTCGGCGGGCACCTTCACCTGGTCCTACCCGCTGCGCACGCCGCCCGCGGCCGCAGGCCCGAAGCCCGACCTGTCCATCGCCTACGACTCCGGCAGCGTGGACGGCCGCACCGCCTCGACCAACAACCAGGGCACGGCGATCGGTGAGGGCTTCGACCTCACCTCCTCCTACATCGAGCGCAAGTACGGCTCCTGCGACGACGACGGCCAGGACAAGAAGTACGACCTGTGCTGGAAGTACGACAACGCCTCCCTCGTCCTGAACGGCCAGGCCACCGAACTCGTCAAGGACGACACGACAGGCAAGTGGCGCCTGAAGGACGACGATGCGTCCACCGTCACCAAGTCCACCGGCGCCGACAACGGGGATGACAACGGCGAGTACTGGACCGTCACCACCGGCGACGGCACCACCTACACCTTCGGCCTGAACAAGCTCGCGGGCGCGGGCGCCGACGACCGCACCGAGTCGGTGTGGACGGTGCCCGTCTTCGGCGACGACGAGGGCGAGCCCGGCTACACCGACGGCACCACCTTCTCCGGACGAGACAAGAAGCAGGCCTGGCGGTGGAACCTCGACCTGGTCGAGGACACCCACGCGGGCGCCATGACCTACTGGTACGCGGCCGAGCACAACAACTACGACAAGCTCGGCGACGACACCACCGGCACCGACTACACCCGCGGCGGCTACCTCAAGGAGATTCGCTACGGCCAGCGCGCCGGCTCCCTGTTCTCCGCCACCCCGGCCGCCTCCAACAAGGTCACCTTGACCTACGCCGAGCGCTGCCTGGCCACCGGCACGGGCTGTGACGCACTGACCGAGGACAAGCGCGACAACTGGCCCGACGTGCCCTACGACACCGTCTGCAAGGACGGCGACAAGTGCACTGGCAACACCAGCCCGTCGTTCTTCACCCGCAAGCGCATGACCGGCATCACCACCCACGCGTGGGACGCGGCCGCTGGCACCCCCGCCTACACCGCGGTGGACGCATGGGAGCTCAAGCAGCTCTACCTCGACCCCGGAGACACCGGCGACACCACCGACCAGTCCCTGTGGCTGGACGAGATCAAGCACACCGGCAAGCACGGCACCGATCTCGCCCTGGACCCGGTGAAGTTCACCCACGCCTTCCTGCCCAACCGGGTCGACGGCGCCTCCGACGACATCCTCTCCCTGGACAAGCCCCGCCTGCGCACCGTCACCTCAGAGGCGGGCGCCCAGACGATCGTCTCCTACGCGGAGGCGGACTGCGTGGCCGGGCAGACCATGCCCAAGCCCGATGAGAACACCAAGCGCTGCTATCCCGTGTACTGGTCGCCCAACGGTGAGAACACCCCGATTCTGGACTGGTTCCAGAAGTACCCGGTCACCGCGGTCTCCACAACCGACCCGCACGGCGGCTCGGAAGCCGTCCAGCACACCTACCAGTACTCCGGCGGCGGCGCCTGGCACTACAACGACGACCCGATGACCCCGGCCAAGGAACGCACCTGGTCGATCTGGCGCGGCTACGGGAAGGTCACCCACCTCACCGGCGACCAGGACAGCGCCCAGCTCAAGACGGTCAGTGTCTACCTGCGCGGCATGAACGGCGACCGCGTGGCGGGCGCGGACGGCAAGACCCCTGACCCGGACCAGCGCAAGAGCGTCAAGGTCACCGGCATCAAGGCCGCTGAGATCACCGACTCCGACCAGTACGCCGGCTTCCCCCGCGAAGAAGTCACCTACAACGGCGACACCGAAGTCTCCGGCACCATCAACACCCCCTGGTCAAAGAAGACGGCCACCCAGCACAAGTCGTACGCCGACATCGAGGCCTACTACGTTCGCACTGCCGCCACCCACGACCGCACCAACATCACCACCACCGCGACCCCGCGCGACCGCATTCGCACCACCAAGACCACCTACGACGACTACGGCCTGGCCGAAACCGTCGAGGACAACGGCGACGACGCCATCCCAGGCGACGAGACCTGCACCCGTACCTGGTACGCCCGCAACGACGCCAACGGCATCAACTCCCTCGTCTCACGGACCCGTACCGTCGCCAAAACCTGCACGACCACTGACTCAGAACTGGACCTGCCCTCCAGCTCCGACACGTCCGGCGACGTGATCGCCGACATGGCGACCGTGTACGACGACGCGGCGGCAACCACCTGGTCGGCCTCCCAGAAGCCGACCAAGGGCGAGGACACCTGGACCGGTCGCGCCAAGTCCTATGGCACCGACAATGCACCAGCCTGGCAGAAGACAGCCACCACCAGCTACGACACCCTGGGCCGCCCCCTGGTGGTCAAGGACACCAACGACCTGATCACCGCGACTGCCACCTACACCCCCGCTGCCGCCGGCCCGCTCACCTCCAGCAGCGTCACCAACGCCAAGCAGCACAAGGAAACCACCGCCGTCGACTTCGCCACCGGATCGACGGTGAAGACCACCGACGCCAACGGCAAGGTCGCCGAGAACGAGTACGACAGCCTGGGCCGCGTCACCAAGGCCTGGCTGCCCAACCGCTCCCGAGCACTGGGCAAGACCCCCAACTACGTCTACGCCTACAACGTCACCAGCAGTGCCATGCCATGGCTGTCCACAGGCACCCTCAAGGGCGACGGCTCCGGCTACAACACCACCTACGAGTTCTACGACTCCCTCCTGCGCAGCCGCCAGACCCAGACCCCCACCCCGGTCGGCGGCCGACTCGTGTCGCTGACCCTGTACGACGACCGGGGACTTGCCACCAGCGCACAGGGCGACATCTGGGACAACACCTCAGCTCCGTCCGCCACCCCCGTACAGACCGAGGGCAGCCAGGCCCCGATCCAGACCGACACCACCTACGACGGCGCGGGCCGCGCCACCAAGGCAGTCACCAAGAACTACGGCGTCACCCGCTGGAGCACCAACGCCACCTACACCGGCGACACCGTGGCCACCAGCGCTCCCACCGGCGGCCAGGCCACCGCCGAAGTCACCAACGCCCTGGGCCAGCTGACGCTGCGCCGTGAATACGGCGGACCGCAGCCCACCGGCACCGACTTCACCACCACCAACTACACCTACACCCCCGGCGGGCAGCAGAAGACCGTCACCGGCCCCGACGACGCCAAGTGGTCCTACACCTACGACCTCTTCGGCCGCCAGATCACCTCCAGCGACCCGGACACCGGCACGAGAGGCACCACCTACGACAGCCTCGACCGGGCCGTCACCGTCACGGACATGGAGAACCGGACCCTGCTGTCCGGCTACGACGACCTGGGCCGCAAGACCGATCTGTGGCAGACCAGCAAGACCGACTCCAACAAGCTCGCCGCCTGGACCTTCGACACCCTGGCCAAGGGCCAGCAGGACACCGCGGTTCGCTACGACGGCGGCCTGGCCGGCAAGGCCTACACCCAGAAGGTCACCTCCTACGACAGCCTCTACCAGGTCACCGGCAGCCAACTGACCCTGCCCGACGGTGACCCGCTGGTGGCCGCAGGAGTCCCCAAGACCTTCTCCTTCACCACCGGTTACCGCCTGGACGGCACTGTCAGCCAGGCCTCCCAGCCGGCCGTTGCCGGACTTGCCGCAGAGACCGTCTCCTACACCTACAACGCCACCGGCCAGCAACTCACCTCCCAGGGCACCAGCGGCTACCTCCAAGGCGCCGTCCACTCCCCGCAAGGCGACCTGCGCCAGCTCACCCTGGGCATGAGCGGCGGCACCACGGCCAAGAAGGCCTACCTCAACTACGACTACGAAGCCGGCACACGCCGCCTCACCCGCTCCTACGTCACCGACGACGTCCACGGCTACATGCCGCAGGAACTGAAGTACACCCAGGACGACGCCGGCAACGTCACCTCCATCTTCGACGCCACCACTCAGGGCGGCACCGCCAAGCCCGACTACCAGTGCTTCGCATACGACGGCCACCGCCGCCTGGCCGAGGCCTGGACCCCCAAGACCGCCGACTGCGCAGCCGCGGGCCGCACCACATCCAACATCGACGGCGCCGCACCGTACTGGAGCAGTTACACCTACAACCAGGCCGGCCAGCGCAAGACCGAGACACAGCACGCCAGTTCCGGCGACAAGACCACGGCGTACTCCTACGGCACGGACCAGAACCAGCCCCACCCGCTGACCAAGACCGAAACAGCCGGAAAGACCCAGACCTACACCTACGACAAGACCGGCAACACCACCTCCCGCCCCGACAGCGACGCCCAGCAGGACCTCACCTGGAACACCGAGGGCAAACTCGCCCGCACAACAGAAGGCCCAGCACAGACGGACTACCTCTACGACACCACCGGCGAACTCCTCATCCGCCGCGCCAAGGGAGACGGCGACACCGTCCTCTACCTGGGCGGCACCGAAGTGCGCCTCACCACCAAGGGCACCGTCAAGACCCTCACTGGCACTCGGTACTACACGGCCAACGGCCAGACCATCGCGGTCCGCACCGCCACGGCAGGGACCTCAGGCACCAAACTCAACCTGCTGGCCGCCGACCACCACGGCACCTCCAGCATCGCCCTGGACGCCACCACCTACGCCGTCACCAAGCGCTACACCACGCCGTTCGGCGCCCCACGCGGCGAGAAGACCACCAACTGGCCCGACGACAAGGCCTTCCTCGGCAAACCCGCGGACACCGCCACCGGCCTGACCCACATCGGTGCCCGCGAATACGACCCGGGCATCGGCCAGTTCCTCAGCGTCGACCCACTCCTGACCCTCGACCAGCACCAATCCCTCAACGGCTACAGCTACGCAAACAACAGCCCCGTCACCTCCAGCGACCCAACCGGCCTCAAAGCATTCAAGAGGAAGGGCGGAGAACGGACGAGTCAAGACAACTTCATCGACTCGCATTCCGCACCCAACTTTTCATCCGGTGGGACCTGGGAAAGCACGTACTCGAACTTCCCCAGCGGAACTGCCAGCACCAGCAGCAACGGGTACATCGCCAAAAGAAATATCAATCAGTGCGGTGCGCGTGATTGCTCGCGGCCAGTAATCGCCGGACCAGGTGATTATTACAACCTGCCGCACAAGGCCGGAGATGGTGTCGAATTCTTCGACATTTTGGGCTTCATGAAGGATACCGCTGAAGCCGTTGCTCCTGATTTCGCGGCGTGGAAAGGCTGCTTCGACAACCCTGGATTCAACGCTCAGTGCGCGAGTACTGCAGCGGATGCGCCTATACCTGCACTTAAGGCGCTCAAGATACTCAAGCTCAAAAAGGCCCAGAAAGCGAAGAAATCCGAAGAGGTCGGAGAATCAAGCGAGGACGCACTCAAAGCCAAGAAGGATGCATCCAGGTGTAAGTGTTTCCTGGCGGGAACCGATGTCCTCATGCGCGACGGCTCCACGAAAGACATTGAGGATGTCGAACTCGGAGACCAGGTTCTGGCCACCGATCCGGAGACAGGGGAATCCGGTCCGCGCGAAGTGACACGCCTCATCGTCACGGAAAGCGACAAGCACTTCAACACGCTCTCGATCTCCACCGGAAGCGGCATCGAGAAACTTACCGCCACACACGAGCACCCCTTCTGGTCCCCATCGAAGGAACGATGGGTCCAGGCTAGCGACCTGAAGCCCGGAATGACCCTCCTCGCCGATGACGGAGACACTGTCACCGTCACGGGGAACCGCGCCTTCACGAAGCACGCCCGCACCTACAACCTGACGGTCAAGGGGCTGCACACGTACTATGTCCTCGCAGGAACTACACCTGTATTGGTTCATAATTCGAGTGGCCCCTGCGGAGTGGATGCTGGCAATGGGGCTTCTCTGGAGAATCTGACTGGGTCCGAGCGAGCTCGAATTCAGAATGCAGCAGATCGAATCGGTCATCCGATTTCCGTTGTGGGCAGTCGAGCAAAGGGAACCGCTGGGCCTGAATCGGATTGGGACTACGTGATCACTGGAATTAATAGCCGGACGAAGCACTCTGTGAAGAGTTCGCTACCTCAGGGTGCAGTTGAACTCGGCGTCGGTAGAAGATATGACATATTCACAGGTGGGCTAGCGGAAGGCGCGCCCTACATCACCTTTAACCCGAGGAAGTGAACTGATGAGCGAACTAGAGTTGATCGCCGAGAGTGGTAATTGTGCCCTGGCTCTTCGGCAGAGCCGAAAATTTCCTGGCCTGTTGATTCAAGGGGATACTCTGTACTCATTGAGTCGCGTGGCGGTCGAGTTGCTGGGTGAACTCGAATCCGGAGACGTTGAAGAAGGTAAATTCTCTGCCATGGAGATTAAGGAGACGCTTGATGAGTTCGTCGCAGTGTACGAACGGCTGATGAGGGAAGATGGTAGGCCTCTGCCGTACTGAGTGAACTTATCGCGCCTTCTGGAAGTGGCCGCTTCGGCGTCCGAGACTGAAGCGAACTCCCAGTGCCCCTTTAGGTGGCAGGTGACTCGCGATGCTTGCCGTGTACGTGATTCCTGTCGATCCCTAAAGGGAATATTCGGTTTCTCTGCTCGGTTCAATCCGTGCGGAGCTGGGGAATCGGGTGTGGCCGAAGGAAGTGGGACCGTATTCTGCTTTCAGGGTGCGGCTTCTTCTTTAGGGGCAGCTCGTGTAAGGGGTGGGGTGCTATGAAATCCTGCGATCGTCCACGCATGCTGCGCGGGATGTGATTTCGCTGATCATGAAAGGGGTGTCTGTGAGCGGCACCGTTCCACTGATCTTCGTTGTCCTGCCAACCGTCGCTGCGGTCGCTTGCAGCCCGTCGGCGGGTCACGACAAACCCCTCAGCGCGGCAACGCTGAGGGATGCGCTGCCTGCCGCCGACGACTTTCCTGGCCTCACGGCCAAAGCTCAGAGCGTGCCTGTGCTGGAGAAGCAGGACGTCGTGACCACGGATAGGGCTGCCTGTCGGCCGATCGCCGACATGATGAACGTTCGCCCCAAGCACCGTCGCGAGGCGATGGTGTGGTCCACACTCGACGGCAAGGGCATGCCTGATGGGGGGGAGCCTGGTCCTCTCCAGCATTGCCGGTGACGAAGCTGGCGCCTGGATGCAAGAGCTCAAGGCCGCACGCACCGATTGCACGAAGTTCACCGCCACGTCGAAGCGAGGCTGGGTCTTCCGATTCGCCGTGGAACCGCTGCCTCCTGTATCGGCGGGCGACGACTCTGTCGCGTACATTCTGACCAACACCCAGGCCCCGGGTGGCAAGGGCAACAGCATCACTGTTGTGCGGACCGGAGGGACACTCGCCAGCTACCTTCTTACGGGCCGGCCGCGCACCGTGTCGGTCTCCGTGGCCGACAAGCAGCACGAGATATTGCAGCGTGCATCCGAGTGAGTATCGACCGCGGATCCGACAGCCACGAGGTACGCGACTGGGCTCGCAAGCTCCGCCGGGGCGAGGCCACTGCCGGCCAAGGCGCCGGAACGACAGTGGATCCCCTCTCCAAGGCCCGACGCGAGCGCGCCCGGCGCCTGGCGCGACAGCAGACCAATCACCGAGCTGTCCCGCTTAGCCCAACATTCCGGGGCAACTCGCCCACTATTGGGGTCTTCTCGGCAACCTGACAGTGGCCGAGGGGATCCCCGTAGAGAAGCCCGACGTGGAGTACGGGGCGGCGGGCCTATCCAGTACGTTCGTTGGTGGGCAGCAGTGCGAGCGTGGCGATGACTGCCCGGTGGTCTGTGCCCGGTACGGTCCGTTCGCTGACCGAGATGCCCGCCAGGCCGGAGCCGTGCAACACGTGGTCGAGCTGTACCAGGGGTGGCAACGGGCTCTTGTTGGCGGGCCAGGTGCGAGCCCAGCCCTTGCCGAGTTCGGCATGCGTGTCCGTGAGCCCGCCGGATGTGAGCAGTTCGCGCATCGGAGCGTGGTCGAGAGAGGCGTTGAAATCGCCCAGGAACACCGTGTCGGGGCCGCTGTCGTGGGCGACGGAGGTGAGAGCGGTGAGGTCCCGGGTCCAGCGCTGCGCGTCACCCAGCGGGTAGTACGTGTGAACGGCCACCAGCCGTACGGCGCGTCCACCGACCGTCACCTGTGCGGTGGTCTGGGGCCAGGCGGTGTCCGCCTTCAGCGGGCCGCCGTGCGTCAGCGGAATCCGTGAGTAGAGCGAGGAGTCATTCTCCGGATGGAGCTCCTGGTGAGGCAGAACCTTGTCCAAGCCCGCTTCGGCGAGCGCGGCGATCCCGGCGGACGGCAGCTCCTGCACGGCCAAGACGTCTATCCGTTCGGACTTCACCAGCTGTACTAGCGCACGCGTATCCGCCTTGCCGACGTGGGTGTTGACGGTGGCCACACGCAACTCGGGTGCCTGCGCCGGGATGTGCTGCTGGTGGTGTGGTATGAACCGCGGTATCAGCAGCACCGCGTAGGCGGCTGTGACCAGTGCGGCGACGATGACCGGCCAGAGAGAGCGCAGAGCGGGGACGGCGATCATGGTGGTCAGAGCGAGCACGCTGAGTGCAGCGGCGTAGGGGAACAAGACCACGGGCACGGCGAACGGGGTTCCCGCATCGAGTCCTGTCAGCCGTACGACAAGCAGAACACACAGCATGGCGAGTAGCACGCCACAGCCGAGTAGTCCCCACCTACGTCCGCGGCGGTAGATGCCCCGGTTCCCGTTGGCTGAGTGACGCGTGCACGCGGCAGTGTCCTTCATCCCTCCTGCCTCCCCTCGCCAGATCTGCCCAAGATTCATCGAGCCGATCCGTCATCTGCTCGATGCCATGATCGCTGACGGTCTCGGTGCAAGCATGGTCTGGGTTGCCCTGATCGACGAACACGACATCGCTCCGAGTCAACTGGCACGATCCGCCGCTGAATGTCTCCTTAGATTGATGTCAGCACCACTCGCCGTCCGGCCCGCGCATCGCGCCCACCCGTGACGAACTCCCGTACGAAGGCTTCGCCGCTGCCAGTCAGCGTCTGGCTTCCCAGTTCATCCGATACCTCGTCCCCGCCGTCTGCCCCGGCCGTCCTGCCCACCTGGGCCATCGAAAAGATCCGCACAGAGTTCACCCAGCCACCCGGGCGGGCCCCCGCCTCGCTGCTGCAGATCGCGGTGGCTGACACCGACCCCGGCATGGACGCTCGAACTTCGTGCACGGCTGTCCCCGCGCGCCCTGATGGAGTGGTCGAAGCGCCCGGCCCGCTGGTGATCCTTGCGGAGCTCCACCCAGACACCATCCCGGCCACCGCCCCGCGCACCCACTACGGCAGCGACGAGCAAGGCGCCATCGACGACTGCTGGCCCGGCTTCTTCCACCGGGCCCACCGCCTCTTGCGCTCCGACGGCTTGCTGCTGCTCGCCACCCGTCAGCGCCGCGACGCCGGATTGCTCACGGACCCGCTCGGAATGCTCATCGCCACCGCCCGCACTGCCGGCTTCCGCTACCTGCAGCACATCGTGATCGTCCACGGCTTCCCGGCCGAAGACCGCATCGTGCCCGCGCCACCCGCCGACGCGTCGCCCGGCCTCATCCACTCCGACCTTCTCGTCCTGCACGTCTGAAGGAGTCCGCTGTGACCGCAGCCCCGGAATCGGTGTGGAACACCGCCCCCCGCCTCCGCCCCCGCCCAGCGGGGCGACCGGTACGTCCCTGGCTCCGCCGCGCACCCCGCCAAAATGCTCCCTGCCTTGGCCGCCCACGCGATTGCCACGTACACGAAGCCCGGCGACCTGGTCCTTGACCCGATGTGTGGCATCGGCACCGTCCTCGTCGAAGCCCTCCGCCTCGGCCGTCACGCCCTCGGCTTCGAATACGAGCCCCGCTGGGCCAAGTTGGCCCGAGACAACGTCATCCACACCATGGGGGCGACCAAGGGCGGTGTCGGCCTCGTTGCCTGCGGCGACGCCCGCCAGCTCACCCAGCTGTTCGACGCCCGCCACCACAGCAAGGTCGACCTCGTCGTCACCTCCCCGCCGTACGGCGCGAGCGTTCACGGTCAGGTCCGCTCTACCCGCGAGAGCGGCGAACGGGGCGTGACCAAGCGGGACTATCGCTACAGCCGAGACCCCTCCAACCTCGCCCACGTCGGCCTTGAACATCTCCTCGACGCCTTCACCGACATCCTCATCCAGTGCCGCCACCTGTTGCGCCCCGGCGGACACGCTGTGATCACCACCCGCCCCTGGCGCTAGCGCGGGGAACTCGTCGACCTGCCCTCCGCCGTCCTCGCCGCTGCCGAAGCCGCCGGACTGACTCCGGTCGAGCGCAACGTCGCCCTTCTCGCGGGCATCCGCGAGGGCAGACTCGTCGCCCGCCCCTCCTTCTTCCAGATGAAGAACGTCCGCGGCGCCCGCCGCCAAGGCATGCCCCTCGCGGTTATTCAGCACGAGGACGCCCTCGTTGTGCGCCGCCCACCCAGCTGCCCGAGTTCATGGAAGTCCAACGGCCCGGCAGGCGAGGCAAAGTGCGCGGTCCGGACCCCGCGTAAGCCAGGAACCGCAGCCACCTTCCGCTCCCGCACCTGCACCTGCACTACCGGATGCGCCAATGGCCGGCGCTGACCCTTCGATTGGGTCCCTGTGCTCAGGCGTCGGCGGCCTGGACCTCGGCGTCCAGGCCGTACTGGGCGGCCACATCATCTGGCACGCCGATAGTGACTCGCGCGCTGCGAAGGTCCTTGCCCGACATTGGCCTCGCACTCCGAATCTGGGCGACGTACGCGCTGTCGACTGGCATCAGGTCGAGCCCGTCAGCGTGCTCACGGCCGGATTCCCTTGTCAGGATCTCTCGGTCGCCGGGCCCCGAACCGGGCTCGTCCCCGGCACTCCATCCGGCCTATGGCACCACATCGTGACCGCCATCGAAGTCCTCAACCCCTGCCTGGTGGTGATCGAGAATGTCCGCGGCCTGCTCTCCACCCGAGCCGGAACCCACCCCCTTCGCCACGTGGAATCCTGCCCGCGGTGTGTGGGAGACAGAGCCGGTGAATCCCGTATGCGGGCACTGGGCGTGCTACTCGCGGACCTGACCGACCTCGGGTACGACGCGAACTGGACGTGCGTACGCGCGTCCGACATCGGCGCCCCTCATCGCAGGGAGCGAGTGTTCCTCGTCGCCTGGCCCACAACACCCCCATGCAGAGCCGCTGCTGAAGACCCCGACATCGAACCTGGCCAGCAACGGCGGCTCCCAGCACCCCGACAAGCGCAAGGCCCGCGGCCACGGCCCCACCCTTGCCGACGAGGTCGAGCACGGTGCCAAGGGCTCGCCCAACCAGCGGTACGGCAACGGCACCCTCACCTTGGCCTCCACCGCAGCCACCCTCGCCGGCTCGACCGGCAAGAGGGAGCAGCTGCTGCCCACGCCGACCTCCTCAGACGGGAACGGAGGTGCAGGCGTGACCCCGAAACGCAAAGGTGGCATGAATCTTCGGACAGTCGTCACTCGCCTGCCAGTTGGTGGGGCGACTACCTGCCTGCCATCCGCCGATGGGAGCACGTGACCCAACGCGCCGCATGCCAGCCCACTCAGCCCGGAACACGTAGGCTCTCCGCCGAATTCGTCGAGTGGATGATGGGCTTCCCAGAAGGCTGGGTCACCGCCACCGAAGGCCTATCCCGCGCCGCCCACCTCCGCCTCCTCGGCAACAGCGTCGTCCACCACCAAGCCACCCACGCGATGAGGCTGTTGCTGCAGGAAATCCTTCCGCGTCGTGTACGCCCACTGGCGCTTCAGACACAAAATGTCGGGGAACAGTGACCATCCCACCGGAACACCGCCGTGTGGAGGCAAGTGAAGCGCACCGCACCTGTGCCGCAATGTCCAAAGGCAGAAAGCATGCCGCGCGCGACACGTGTGCCCGCGAGATCCATATCTCATGGCACGTCGCAGAAGACCCTGACCCTGAGTCCTACGCGAGGCTATTGCGCCTTCTCTTTGGTCATCGCCGGAGCGTTTTGCCCGCTGTGTATCGGGGCTCCCAAGGCCCAAGTAAGCAGGGGTAGTTCGGAGGTACGATCCGCGCGTTCATAGCGACCCCGGCGGCTTTGGAGCGCTGCCGGGGTTAATCAGTCGCGGAAGGACTGACATGTCTTACGCTCTCACATCTGCTCTGCGCGCAGTGGACTACCTACGAGTTTCCACGGAAGAGCAGGCCAAGGGCTTCGGCATTGCCTATACAGGTAAGAAGACCAAGAAGTACATTGAGAGGAAGGGGTGGGAATACGTCGACACGTTCAAGGACGAGGGCGTCACCGGCTCGCTACCTTGGCAGGAACGCGACGATGTACCTCGCCTCATGGCCCTTGCCCGGCAGACCCCACGTCCGTTCGACGTCGTCGTGGTTGCGGAGACCCGAGCCGTTGGGCGTAAGGACCGGGTCTTCTGGCGCTGGGTGTGGGAGCTCCAGGACCTGGGCATCTCGGTGGCCGTCGTCGACAAGGACATCGACAACACCACGGAGGATGGCGAAGCGGCCATGAGGGAGGAGGCGAACTACGCCTTCAAGGAATACGTGCGGATTCGTAGCAGGACTCAGAGCGGTCTCCAGGAAAAGGCTGAGGAAGGCGGGCACGTTGGGGGTGAGGCACGGTACGGGTACCGCATCGAGAACAAGGGCAGGAAGGGCGAATCGCGTTTGGCCCTTGATCTGCCCGAGGAGAACTGCGCGTGCGATCGGCCGCATGAATACGACGTGCTCCACACGGCCCGTCGGCTGATTGTCGAAGACGGCCTCAACGTCCGCCAGACAGCGGCCCACCTCAACGCCTTGGGATATGAAGGTAGGCGAGGCCCTTGGCGGCACAATAATCTGCTGAAGCGTCTGAAAGCAGCCATGGCTGCTTCGGTCGTTGTCTTCCGTAACCCGTCTCGCGCCAAGACGGGGCCCGACGGAAAGCCGCTGTACGGACAAACGGTCACCACTGTGCTGGACCCGATTTTCACAGCGGAGGAGATCAGGGCCCTGGGCGCCGCCCTCGCGCGTCACCGCCGCGGAAGCAATCAGGGTCCCCATGGGCGCGTGTATCCGCTTTCTCGGCGAGTCTTCGGCCTGTGTGGTCTGCACTACACCGGAGCGGAGATCAGCACTTGTTCAGTTCGCTTCTATCGATGCACAGGAAAGAACGAATCTCAGACAAAGTCCGGCGGCTGCAGGTGTTCACGCATTGACGCCAACGTGCTGGAGCCGTGTGTATGGCGTGAGGTCCGAGAGCTGCTCAGTGATCCGGATCGGCTCAGGGCCATGGCGGACGACTGGGCGGCCCAGACGATCGACTCGACTGAGGACCAGACGGGGCGGCTCGCCTCGCTCGACAAGAAGATCGAAGAGCAGAACGGCGCCATCGACCTGACGATGTCCGTGGCTGCGAAACAGGTGGCGCGTCGTCGGCTTCCGCAAGTTGATGCGGAGGCCGCTGTGGAGCGGGCTCTCAAGCCGCTCCATGAAGAACTGGCTGAGCTGGAGAAGCTGCGCGCCGAGGTCATTGCGTGGCTGCGAGACGCCGAGACTGTCGATCAGCGCATCCGCGATCTTCAGGCTCTTGCAGAATTGGCCCGGACGCGGCTCGTAGAGATGTCGCCCACAGAGCAAGCCGAAGTTCTCGCTCTCTTGCGCGTCCGGGTGACGATCACGGGCTCTGTGCCAAGAACGCGTACGGGCGACTGCTCAGTGACCTCTTGGTTCAGGGACAGGTCGAGGCGTGTGCCAGTGCTCACCGATGACGGCTGGGAGGCTGTCGAGCCCATTCTGACCGCAGCCCACCGTTATCGGCGCACCGACCGCTTGCCGGAGCGTGATGTGGTCGAGGCGGTGCTGAACAAAGCGCGTACGGGCAGTCCCTGGCCGCGGGACAAGGGGTACAAGTCACGGTTCCACCGCTGGGTGAAGACGGGGGTCTGGGAGGCTGTCATGGCGCGGCTTGCCGATGAGGATTCCACCCCAGTGCCTGATGCCCGCCCCCTCCCACCGTTGCGGATCGAGGGCCGGATCGATCCACGCTTGCTGCTCCGTGCCGCTGAGGAACCCGAAATGACTGTCCCCACCGGGCGCGGCACCGTCGTCACCGGAGCCGTCGAGCGCGGCACGGTGCGGATCGGTGACCGGGTGGAGGTGCTCGGCGCGGAGACGGAGACCGTCGTCACCGGCCTTGAGACCTTCGGCAAGCCCATGGAGTCCGCGCAGGCGGGCGACAACGTGGCGCTGCTGCTGCGCGGTGTGCCACGCGATGCCGTACGACGCGGCCATGTCGTCGCGGCGCCGGGCAGCGTCAGTCCAAGCCGGCGCTTCACCGCCCAGGTGTACGTCCTGTCGACCAGGGAGGGCGGCCGGTCGACGCCGATCGCGACCGGCTACCGGCCGCAGTTCTACCTCCGCACCGCGGACGTCGTCGGGGACGTCGACCTCGGCGATGCCGCCGTCGCCCGGCCCGGCGACACGGTCACCATGACGGTCGAGCTCGGCCGCGACATGCCCCTGGAGACGGGCCTCGGCTTCGCGATCCGCGAGGGCGGCCGCACCGTCGGCGCGGGCACCGTGACCGAGGTCGGCTGACGGCAGCTGCCCGCCTCCCGCTGGGGATCCACCGCTGCGGGAGGCGGGCACAATGGAGCGGTGACTGAGGACGAACGCGCGGACGAGGCCATACCCGTCTTCAAGGACGTGGATCACGGCACCGCCAAGCTGATGCCGGACGTGGACCGGCCGCGCGCCTGGCTGCTCACGGTCGACGGGGCGCCGCAGTCGTACGTCGACCTGGACGCGCCCACGCATCTGGAGTTCGAGTACGCGCAGCGCCTCGCCCATGTCCTGGACACCGCGGCGGAGCCGGAGCACCCCCTCGACGTGCTCCACCTCGGCGGCGGCGCGCTCACCCTGCCCCGCTATGTCGCGGCCACCCGGCCCGGTTCACGCCAGGACGTGGTGGAGGCGGACCGCGGTCTTCTCGACCTGGTGGGCGAGCATCTGCCGGTGCCGGAAGGCTGCGGTATCGCCGTGCACGGCGACGACGCCCGCCGGTGGCTGGAAGCGGCGGCGCCCGACAGCGCCGACGTACTGATCGCCGATGTGTTCGGCGGCTCGCGGGTGCCCGCCCATCTGACCTCCGTGGCCTACGCGCGGGCCGCGGAGCGGGTGCTGCGCGCGGGCGGGATCTACGCGGCGAACCTCGCCGACGGCGCGCCGTTCACGTTCCTGCGCTCCCAACTGGCGGGCTTCGCCGAGGTGTTCGCGGACGTTGCGCTGATCGCCGAACCGGCCGTGCTGCGCGGCCGCCGCTTCGGCAACGCGGTGCTCGTCGCCTCCCACGACGCCATCGACGTCCAGGCGCTCACCCGGCGGGCGGCGGCCGACGTCTTCCCGGCACGCGTCGAGCACGGGGCCGCGCTGCGGCGGTTCATCGGCGACGCGCGGCCGGTGCGGGACGAGGACGCGGTGGCCTCACCCGAGCCGCCCGACGGTGCCTTCAGCATCGGCTGAGCGCGCGGCCGGGGAAGCAGCCACCTCCCGCGACGGCGTACGCCGCGTCAGGTTCCGCACGTCAGGGACGAGCAGGACGAGCGCCGTCCCCACGACCACAAGGGCCGCACAGCCCCACAGCGACGCCGAACGCCCGAAGGCGACCTCGGCGGGCCCCGCGAGAGCCGTGGCGAGCGGGACCATCGCGATCGAGCCGAACCAGTCGTAGGCGGCCACGCGGGACAGCTTCTCCTCGGGGATCTCCTGATGCATCGTCGTCATCCAGGAGACGCCGAACACCTCGATCGCCACGCCGCTGACGAACATCACCGCCGCAAGACCCCACACCGGCAGCGGCACGGCGAGCGCCGCCGAAGGCGCGGCGAGCGGAAAGACGCAGAGGGTTCCGGCGAGCAGCATCCTGCGCGGCTTCCACCGCATCATCAGGAGCGCGCCGCCGACCGTGCCCGCGCCGAACGCGCCGAGCGCCAGGCCCCAGGGTCCGGCGCCGCCCAGCTCGTCGCGGGCCACCAGCGGTCCGAACACCGCCTCGGCCGCGCCGACCACCGCCACCACCACGGAGAACTGCGCGACGATCGCCCAGAGCCACGGCCGGCCGATGAACTCGCGCCAGCCCTCCCGCAGATCCGAGAGCAGCCCGCCGCCCGGCTCGCGCGCCGGTATGTGGCTCACGTCGAGGAACGACCGCATGGCTCCCGCGATCGCGAACGCGGCGGCGTCCACCGCGAGCACCCAGCCGGGCCCGAGCGCGGCCACCATCAGACCGCCGAGCGCGGCGCCGCCGAGCCCGGCGCCCTGCATCGCCATCCGGTACAGCGCGAAGGCGCGGCCGGCCTGCTCGCCGGTGACCGTCGACATCAGCATGCCCTCGGCGGCCGGGCCGAAGAACGCCTGGCCGACGCCGCCGAGCCCGGTGAGCAGCATCATCGACCACAGCGGGGGAGCGCCGGAGATGACAAGGACCGCGAAGACGGCCTGGGAGAGGCAGTTGAGGGCGTTGGCCGCGACCATCACATGGTGGCGCGGCAGCCGGTCGGCGACCGCGCCGCCGATGAGCAGGAACAGCACGAGCGGCAGCGTGCGCGCCGCCGCCACCAGACCCACGTCCCCGCCGTCCCCGCCCGCGTCGAGGACCGCGAACGCCGCCGCGATCAGGGCGCCGTGGCTGCCCAGGTTGGTCACGATCGCGGCGGCGGTCAGCAGGCTGTAGTTGCGGCCTGCCCAGGAGGGGCGGCGCGCGGCGGCCGGAGTGGTCACCTGGGGACTATCGCCGCCCGGACGCCGACTTGCCAAACGGGTTCAGCGCGGGAGCGGGTGGCTCAGGACTCCTCGGGGTCGCCGTGCAGACGTACCGTCTTGAGGATCTTCTGCACCGTCGCGTCCGGGACCTCGTCCTTGACGCCCTTGGCGCCGTACAGGGTCCACGCCACGTACTCGCCCTCGGAGTTCTTGAAGGAGAACGTGGTGGCCTTGCCTTCCGAGTCGCACTTGTCGGGCCCGGCGGCACCCGACGTCGTCGAGGTGGCGACGCTGCCCTTGACGCCCGAGTCGGTGGTGAACGACTTGATCTTGCCGATCTTGATCTTCTTCCTGTCGGCCTTCTTCTGGTCCGTGTAGCCGCCGAAGACCCACCACGCGGAGTCGTTGCGCGCAACGTCCTTGGTGTTCTTGGCGCCGTTCTGGCCCTTTGTGCCGACCGCGGCGAGGGACGTGTCGTCCGACTGGCCGTCCTTGTCGTCGTCGGACGTGCACCACTTCTCTTTGTAGATCGCGGGCGCCGACATGGTGATGAGGGGCTTGGTGCCGTCGCCCGCGTTGTCCTCGAATCCGATGATGGTGTCAGGCGTCTCGAGGGCCCAGTCGGCGGGAACGTCAAAGGCGGTGCCCCACTTGGGGTTCACCACGACCTGCCAGCCCTTGATCGTCGGCTTCGGGCCGTTGCCCGTGCCGCGCTCGGTGCCGCCGTCACCGGTCGGGCTCGGCTTCTTCGGCGTGGACTTGGAAGGAGACTTCTTCGGCTTCTTGTCCGCGACGTCGTCCTTGTCACCGCCGAGGACCAGGAAGCCCGTGACGCCGGCGGCCACCACGACGGCGAGCGCCGCGACGATCGCGGTGATCTTCGTCTTGTTCCCGTCCCCGCCCTGGCCGCCGCCCTGCTGGGGCGGCATCGGCGGCGGGGTGGGCGCGGCCCACTGCTGCGGCTGCTCGGGCTGCGAGTAGGCCCCCGGTTGCGGCTGCTGCTGATACCCGGGCTGCTGATACGGGTTCGGCTGTTGGTACCCCGGCTGCTGGTACGGATTGGGATTCTGGTCCTGCGGGTTCTGCTCGCCCCCGGGCGGCTGCTGTCCTGGCCACATGGGCAGTAACCATAGAGGGGCTTGTGGCCTGATGTCATCGCTGCCCTCGCGGAGCGGCCGACACATCGGGTCACAAGCCCCGTTGGCGTACGAAACCGATCAGGACTCCGTGGGGTCGCCGGCCAGCCGCACCGTATTGAGGATCTTCATGATCGTCGCCTCCGGAATCTCCTCCTTGACGCCCTTGGCGCTGTAGAGGTTCCAGGCGACGTACTCGCCCGCGGAGTTCTTGAAGCCGAAGGTGATCGCCTTGCCGTCCGAGGCGCACTTGCCCTTCTGGGGCGTGTTCTCCGAATGGGCACGGGCGAGGCTGCCCTTGATGCCCGTCTTCGTGGTGAAGGGCTCCGCCTTCTCGTCGAACTTGAGGCTCTTCTTGTCGGGCTGGGTGTAACCGCCGAAGACCCACCAGGGCACCTGGTTCACGGCGACCTCGTCGGTGTTCTTCGCGCCGTTCGCCCCCTTGGTGCCGACGGCGCCGAGCGCGGTGTCGTCGGAGTTGCCGTCCCTGTCCTCGTCGTCCGAGCACCACTTCGACTTGTAGTACGCGGGTGCCGACATGGTGATGAGGGGCTTGCCCTTGTCGTCCTCGAAGGCGATCGCCGACTCCGGCGACTGCACCTCCCAGTCGGCGGGGACGTCGAACGCGGTGCCCCACTTGGGGTTCACCACGACCTGCCAGCCCTCGACCACCGGCTTCGGGCCGTTGCCCGTGCCGCGCTCGGTGCCGCCGCCGTTCGCCGGGTCGCTGCTCGGCTTCTTCGACGCGGACTTCGAGGGGGACGTGGACGGCTTCGAGTCGGCCTCGTCGTCCTTGTCGCCGCCGAGGATCAGGAATCCGGTGACGCCGGCGGCCACCACGACCGCGACGGCGGCGACGATCGCCACGAGCTTGGTCTTGTTGCTGCCGTCACCGCCGCCGCCGGGCGACGGCTGCGTGACACCCATCGGCGCGGTCGGCGCGCTCCACTGGCCCTGCTGCTGGCCCTGCTGCTGGTACCCGGGCTGCTGATACGGGTTCGGTGCCTGGTACCCCGGCTGCTGGTACGGATTCTGGTTCTGCGGGTTCTGCTCGCCCCCGGGCGGCTGCTGTCCTGGCCACATGGCGGGCAACGATACGGGTCTTGACGCGGGGTCAGCGAGGCAACCCCAGGTGGCAGGTGCTGTGGCGGGGCGGTTGCTCAGGACTCGGGCCCATTGTCGTATTCGCGCACCGTGCTGAGCATCTTCTTGACCGTCGCCTCCGGCACCTCACCGCTCACGCCCCGGGCGCCGAAGAACGACCACGAGACCAACTTCCCCTGGGAGTCCTTGAAGCCGAAGGTGGTCGCCTTGCCGTCCGTCCGGCACTTGTCGTCGGCCTTCTTGACGCCGGAGACCGAGGAGCTCGCCAGGCTGCCCGTGATGCCGGACTTGGTGGTGTACGACTCCACCGCGCTGGTCCTGATCTTCTTCCGGTCGGGCTGGGAGTACGCGCCGTACACCCACGTCGCCGAGTCCTTCCTGGCGATCTGCTCGGTGCTCTTGGCGCTGCGGTTGCCCTTGCTTCCGGCCTCCCCCAGCGGGGTGTAGTCCTTCACGCCGTCCCGGTCGGGATCGCTCGCGCACCACTGCTCCTTGAGCACGGCGGGCGCCGCCATCCCGATCAGGATGCTGTCGGGGTCGTCGGCCTCTCCGACGGCGTCGACCCAGTCCTTCGACTTGAGTGCCCACCCCGGGGGCGCGTCGAAGGCGATGCCGCGCTCGGGGTTCACGACCGTCTGCCAGCCGGGGATCGTCGGCTTGGGCCCGTGGTCGTTTCCGCGTGGGTCGGACTTGTCGGACGCGGCCGGACTCGGCGACTCGGAGGCGGACCGCGTCGGGTCCGGCTTCGCCGTGTCGTCCTTGTCGCCGCCCAGGAGGAGGAAACCGGTGACGCCGGCGGCCACCACGACCGCGGCGGCGGCGACGATGGCGACGATCTTGGTCCTGTTGCCGCCCCGGCCGCTGCCGCCGCCGTCGTCGTGCGGTGCCTGTGCCGGGCCGCCGGGGACGGTGGGCGCGTTCCAGGGAGCAGGCTGCTGGTGCCCCTGCTGCTGCCCTTGCTGCTGATATCCCGGCTGGTGGTAGGGATTCGGCTGCTGATTCGGCCCGCCCCCGGGCTGCTGCTCTCCTGGCCACATGAGCAGCAACGATAGGGGACCGTGATCCACGTCGAGTCAGTTCCTGGCCAAAGAACGCTACTCGTGGGTAACATCGCTGCCATGAGCGCAGACCAGATGTCGATCGGCGAGATGCTCGCCGCCACCGTGCCGATGGCCCGGACCCTGAACCTCGAGTTCCGTGAGACCACGCCCGAGAAGGCCGTGGTCGCCCTGCCCGACCAGGGCGACTACCACAACCACGTCGGCGGACCGCACGCCGGAGCCATGTTCACGCTGGGCGAGTCGGCGAGCGGTGCCATCGTGCTCGCCGCCTTCGGGGAGCAGCTCTCGCGGGCCGTGCCGCTCGCCGTGCGCGCCGACATCGCGTACAAGAAGCTCGCCATGGGTCCGGTGACCGCCACCGCGACCCTCGGCCGTCCGGCCGCCGACGTGATCGCCGAGCTGGACGCGGGGGAGCGGCCCGAGTTCCCTGTGGCGATCGAGATCCAGCGCGCGGACGGCGCCGTGACCGGCGAGATGACGGTCGTCTGGACGCTGCGGCCCAATAACTGAGTCGCATCCGGGCGTTCGTTTACGTACGTTCGTCGGACGAACGGCGTCGCGCCGGTCGGGCACGGGGGTGCCGGCCGGTGCGACGCCGTTTTCCGTTGTTCTCCGTTCACCTCATTGACACGAGTCAGTAGCGGTCATAGTTTCCTCGCCGCCAGTGGGTCGACATCTGCAGAGGAGTCGCCGCATGAGGAGCTTGAGGAGATCGAGGGCAGCGGGAAGAGCCGGCGGTAGCGGCGGAGGCGGAGACAGCGGCAGGTCGGGGCGGGTGCGGGCGGCCGTGTCCGGCTTCCTCGCCGTCGCCGCGACCGCCGCCGCCGTGCTCACCCCCCACGCCGCGCCCGCCGGGCCGCCCGCGCGGGGTGTCCCGC
>NZ_JBHYIG010000149.1:0-1690 GCF_042740015.1 Streptomyces sp. NPDC059037 | reverse complement strand
GGGGGGGGGGGGGGGGGGGGGGGGGGCGCGCGGCGCGCCCCGCGCCCCCCCCCCCCCCCCCCGCCGTGCTCACCCCGCAGGCCGCGCAGGCCGGGCAGCCCGCGGGGAGTGACCCGCCGACGAAGGGCGCGACGCTCGTCCGTACGGAGGCGGGCTGGTTACGCGGTGAATCCACCGCCGAGGGGCGCCAGTTCCTCGGGATCCCGTACGCGCGCCGGCCGGTCGGCGCGCTGCGGTGGAAGGAGCCACGGGCGGTCGAGCCCTGGCGCGGCGTGCGCGGCGCCACCTCCTTCGGCAACCGGTGTGTGCAGAGCGCCAGTTGGGATCCGGGCTATGAGAATCCCAGTCACACCGAGGACTGCCTCGACCTGAACGTCTACGCCCCCGATGGCGGCGACCGGCGCCAGCGCCCCGTCATGGTCTGGCTGCACGGCGGCGGGCTGACCGCGGGAGCGGGCGAGGACATCGTCCCGGACGCCTTCGCCCGGCGCACCGGCACCGTGGTCGTGACCGTCAACTACCGCCTCGGAGCGATGGGTTTCCTCGCCGGAGAGAGCCTCGACGGTGAGGCGTCCGATCACGTCTCGGGCAACTACGGCCTGCTCGACCAGCAGGCGGCCCTGCGCTGGGTGCGCGCCAACATCGGCTCGTTCGGCGGCGACCGGCACCGCGTCACCATCGCGGGCGAGTCCGCGGGCGGCCGCTCCGTCTGCACCCTGCTCGCCTCGCCCACCGCAGAGGGCCTCTTCCGCGCGGGCATCGTGGAGAGCGGCGCGTACGGCGACTGCGCGGCCCGTGAGCGGAAGGAAGCCGGTACGCAGGGCGCGGCGTTCGCGAAGAAGGCGGGCTGCCCCGACCCGGCGACCGCCCTCGCCTGTCTGCGGAAGAAGTCCTCCGCTCAGATCCTCGCGGCGCAGAGCGGGTTCGACTGGGGCCCGGTCGTGGGCGGCGACTTCCTGCCGGTGCAGCCACAGGAGGCGTACGCGCGGGGGAGCGCGTCGGACGTCCCCGTACTGAACGGGGCCAACAGCGACGAGGGGCGGCTCTTCGCCTACGCGCAGTTCGACGGGCAGGGCAGACCGCTCACCGCCGAGCAGTACCCGGGCGCGCTCACCCAGGCGTACGGCGAAGAGCTGGGCGCCAAGGTCCTCAAGCGCTACCCGGTGTCCGAGCACGCATCGCCGACGCACGCCTACGCGGCCTCGCTCGGGGACCGGATGTTCGCCTGCACCGCGCTGCGCATGAACAAGGCGCTCGCGGACCGCGGGCCCGTCTACGCCTATGAGTTCGCCGACCGCACATCGCCGCCCTTCGCGTCGATCCGTGAAGCCGGCAAGACCTTCGACTTCGGGGCGACCCATGTGAATGAGGTGCAGTACCTCTTCAAGCACTTCGGGCTCGCGTCGCCGCTCGATGCCGAACAGCGGTCGCTGGCCCGGCAGATGGTCCAGTACTGGGGATCCTTCATCCACGGCGGGGCGCCGAGCGCCGACGGCCAGCCCGCGGCGCCCGATCAGCGGACGCGGCCCGGCCAGGTGCTCTCGCTGCGCACCGCCTCCGCGGGCGGCAACACGGTGAGCACGACACTGGCCGACGATCACCGGTGTGACCTGTGGGACTCCGCTCCGGCCGACGCCGGGTGAGCGGGTAGGCTGCCCGGCGTGCGCGACCCGGGGGGATCGCGCACGCC
>NZ_JBHYIG010000148.1:9527-23614 GCF_042740015.1 Streptomyces sp. NPDC059037 | reverse complement strand
CCTCTGGACGCGACGACCCGCTTCCCCTGCAATACCGCTTTGACGGGCCCGAAGACGCGCCGGTCCTGATCCTGGGACCGTCCCTCGGCACGACCTGGCACAAGTAGTCAGAACCGTCTTCGGGCGTCCATCTAGTCCTGGGCGACGCTGTTTGTGTCGGCGAGGCGCTGTGATCCGAGTGCGTCGACGGTGTTCGTGACTGCTCCGTGACAGGACCGCCGATGTTTCGCTGGCCTGCCTGACACGATGAGGCCCCGCCGGTTATTCCCGGCGGGGCCTCATCGTGTGGGTGCCTTTGCTGCCAGTTGATACGCACACGAACGGCGCACGTTCTCTCTTGGCCTTCTGATAGGCGGCGTTGAAGTCCTCCAACTCGGAGCCGTCAGGGATGAGTTCAGCAGGCAGAGGTCCGGGCTTCGGCATACAACCAGTGTTGCGGATGCGGTGCCCTCCGCGCCGGGCTCTGGCGGACGTATAGGCCCTGTCCGCTCGGAGCTACGGCGAACTGGCGAGTAGCTTTCTGTAATCAAAGTGACGCTCGGTCAGGGATAGGGGGGCGAGGTCTGGGGACTTCGTTGGTCTGGAGGGTGGCGGAGTCGGCGTGGGCCTGTTCGACGGCTTTGGGGTATGCCTCGCCTTGAAGTCCACGATCGGAAGGGTTCTGGGCCGGCGCGGAACGGCGTCGTGGCCGCCGCTCAAGCGCGCCCCCGACACCCCGAAGCGCGGCCGATGACGGCAGAGGTGGCCGCCGTGCCCGAGGGGTAGGTGGCTCTCGCCCTGGCGGAACTCCGCTAGGCGCTGGAGGTCGGGTTCGCACGGATCGACGGCCAGCTCGCACGGCTCGTCCAGCGCAGTGACCAGGCGGACAAGGCGCTGCAGGAGTTGGAGGAGCACGTGACGGCGCTGGAGAAGACGCGCTGGCCACTGCTGACCGTCGACGTCCTGGTCGGCGCCTCCGCAGAGGCTCTCACCGTCGTCAGCCTGACTCGCTAGGCGGCGGACAGTTTTCTGCACCATCTTGTGGACGTGCTCTGGGTTGCCCTCGAGGAGCCTGTCGGTTGGATTAGCGTCACTGCGGAACGAGAGGAATGTGGGAATGCTGGAGATTCCGAGTGCCCTGGCCAGATCGGGCTGTTCGTCGACATTGACAGACAGGGACGTGGGCAACTCGTAGTTCATCGGAAATGCTCTCGAGTGCGCGGAGGAGCGAGGCGGTGACGACGCGGCTGCGCGGCCGATCAGGAGCACGCGGCAAGGGAACTCGCCGCGACGCGCAAGGTCGTAGCCCTTCGATCTCGACATGCCGAATGCCTGGGCGGCGTCCTCGACGATCGCGGTATTGCTCCAGGTGGCACGGGGCTGCTTCCGGCGGTAGGAGGAAGCACGCGGTGATCGCACTTCGTTCATGGGTTGGACCACGGCGGTGCCGGGGTGCTACGGGTGGCTGGCCTTGGCCTGGGCCGTGGCCTTCGAGGTCCGTCAGTTGCGCATCGCCCAGCTCCTCGCCGAACGTGAGCGTCAAGGGTGCCGCCACCATCGACAACTTCTCCGAACTAGAAGTCGCTCTGTTGGGCTGGGCTCCTTGCCACCGCTGGTGCGCTAAGTGACCAGGTGACGTTGACCGCCCGGCGGTCAGTCAGCCCGCTTACAGTGGGCATCCACGAGTTGGGCACGACCCGCTCGCGCTGCGGAGGTGTCGAGCTACCGGGTCCGCCAGGGCCGGCCGCGGACGTGCGGTACCCCAGGAGCAAAGTCCGGTGGCATCGTCGGCGTACGACAGTGCGGCGTCGAGCGCCTGATCAGGCGTCAGCCTTTGCCCGACTGCCCTCCGCAGGGCCGCTTTCCAGGAGGCCGTGCTTGTGGATCAGGTATCCCGCATGCAGTCGATTGCGGGCGCCGAGGCGTTTCATGATCTCGGAGATGTGGCGCTGGCAACTGCGCAGCGACATTCCAAGGCGTGATGCGATCTTCCTGTCCTCCTCGCCGTCCGCCAGGAGCCGAATGATGCGAGCCTTCACATCCTCTGAAGCCTCGGCGATCAGACGGCGGCTGGGGCGTACCGGGAACGTAGACGCGGCTGACCACGACCGGTCGTAGGCGTCAACTGCGAAGTCGACGAAGTTGAGGGCCCGCACCAGCATCGCCCCCCGGGGGTGGTCGCGTAGAGGCATCAGAGCTTCTCTCCTGTCGAAGATGATGACCTGCGCGAAGCCTTCGGCCACTGTTCTCACCTGAGCGCCCGCCTCCGCCAGATGTTCTACGTGTGCCGCCGTAGCAGCGTCGTACCGTGCACTGTGCTGGTAGAGCGTCCGCATGTTGACGCCCCGAGCCAAGAGTTGCTGAGTCCTTGCCAGCGATTCCTGCAGCACCTCTGGCGGGCGTGCTCCGCCTGGATGTGAGGTGAGCACCTCCGTTGTGCACTCGGCAGCCAGCGCGGCGATCACGTCACGCACATCGGCCGGATCCTTGATCTCCTCGAAGGGACGGCCGGCGCTCTGAAGGCGCTCCTTGGAGGCCGCCTCGTATACGTGCATGAGGGATTCGAAGGTGGCGCTCATCGCGTTCACCTGGGCCTCGCGCTGACGCAACTTCTGGAGGGCAGGCGTGATCAGTAGCGTCCTCGCGCTTGCCGGCGGTACCACGGCGAAAGGGCCTTCGCTGTCCTTGCCGCGCAGCAGCCGCAGAATGACCAGCCGGTCGATGGACGTCTGCACTTCGGCGCGAGGCATGCCCGTGCGAGCTTCGACGGTGCTGACGCGGATCTCTCCGTCGGCGCATGCCTGGCTGTAGATCATGGACTCTTGCGAAGTTAGTCCAGGTATGTCGTATGAGTCTTGCGTAGCCACAAGGGGTCAGTTTAGCCCGGCTTGGGTACCTGTCGCATCTCGCATGGCGGAAAGGCGATGGGTTAATGATCTTGGATGCGTGGGCGGGAGTGCATACGTTGGTGCCGCCCCACAAGGGCCGCACCACCTGCAAGAGTTTGGACGACCCATGAGCTTTGCCCGCCTCCTTGCCTGCACCCAGCCGGCTGTCCCCTCACGGACTGCGTCTGGGGTGCCGGCGCGCGAACTGGGCTGGAGATGACCGCTGTGTCGCACGATGTGTGGATCGCGCACATGCGTGAGCGGCCGCGTCAACCCGCAGGCCGAGTCATTGTCTTCCCGCATTCCGGCGCAGGCCCGAACGCTCTGCTCCCCTTCGTGGAACGGCTCCCGGGGGCGTACGAAGTGCTCGGCGTGACCCTGCCGGGGAGAGAGCGGCGTTTCGGCGAGACTGCCGAAGTGGCCCCCTCGGAACTGGTGGCTGGTCTCCAGCAAGAACTGTCCGCCCTGGATTCATGCCCGACAGTCTTCCTCGGCCACAGCCTGGGGGCGTCCATCGCAGTTGCCCTGGCGCTTGCTGAACCAGCCTTGTGTTCGGCGCTGTTGGTCAGTGCACAACTTCCCGGCGGGTCTCAGATCGAGAGGCCCGCCGTGTGGGACGAGGCGGACCTCCTGCGGATCGTGGATCTGGGCGGAGGGACCCCCGGAGAACTGCTGGCCGACCCCACCTGGCGTGACCACGTACTTCAACTGCTGCGTACTGATCTCCAGTTGGGCGCCCAGTTGGGGCGCCAGAATCTGGAGGGGGTGCTGAGGGTCCCGCTGACGGTGCTCGGCGGGGCGGAGGACCGGCTGGTGTCCGCCGATCGACTGGCCTCGTGGCAGGCCCACTCCACCTCTGATGTGCAGGTCAAGATCCTGCCCGGAGGGCATTTCTACCTGCTGGATCCCGCGAACGCCGACGCTGTCGCGGCTGAGATCTCTGCCGCGCTGGCGTCCGCCGCGGCAGGCTCCGGCGATTCCCGCTTCGCGCGCTGAACCGCGTTTCTGTCACACCCACTCATGTACGGCAGTTGATCCTGCCGTTATTTGACGATTTGAATGGAGAAGTTCGCTTCATGGAGTCGACCTATCTTGTGTGCCTGCCCTTTGCCGGTGCGGGGGCATCCTTCTTCAAGGAGTGGGAGAAGCAAGCACCGGAAGGGTTGACCATCCTGCCGGTACAACTGCCCGGCAGGGAGGAGCGCTTCATCGACGCGCCCCACACCGACGTCGCCCGTGCTGCGGAAGAGGCGTCCTCCTGGATCCTCGAGCAGATCGAGGGCGCTGCACGAGTGGCTCTGTTCGGACACAGCCTGGGGGCGGTGCTGGCCTACGAGTTGGCGCACCGGCTCAGCGGTGTGGACGGGGTGGAGCTGGCGCGGCTCTTCGTGAGCGGTTCGCCGGGGCCGTGGAGCGGGCGGGAGAGCCGGGCCACCGGTCTGGACGACGAGGGCTTCCTGGCGCAGGTGCGGCGTTTCGCCGGCTACTCGCACCCCGCCCTCGAGATGCCGGAGATGCGGGAGTTGCTGCTGCCCATGCTGCGCGCCGACGTCGAGATGCACGAGAGCTACCTGCCGGCGTCCGACAAGCCGCTCTCCGTGCCGATCACCTCCATGCGGGGCCGCGACGACGAACTGGTGGACACGGCGCAGATAACCCAGTGGGAGCAGGCCACCACTGCTGGGCTCACCACTGCCGAATTCGACGGCGGGCACATGTACTTGGCCGACAGCGCCGCCCCCCTTCTGCAGCTGATGCGCACCGCGCTCGCGGCGGAGGAAGCGCGATGACACAGCGCTTGTCCGGCAAGACCGCCGTCATCACCGGCGCGGCCCGCGGCCTTGGCCGGGCCAGTGCCCTCGCGTTCGCGCGAGAAGGAGCAGACCTCGTCCTGCTCGACATCGCACAGGATCTGTCCGGCGTGCCGTATCCGCTGGGTTCAGCCAGCCAGTTCGAGTACACCGCGGAACTCTGCCGGGAGCTTGGGGTCTCCGTGCTGACCCAGCAGACGGACGTACGCGACATGCGCGAGGTCAAGGCCGCGGTGTCCACGGCGGTCGAGCGCTTCGGACGCATCGATGTTCTCGTCAACAACGCCGGCATCGCGGCGCCTTCGGGCAAGGCGGCGCACGAGATCGACGAGGACGAGTGGGAGTTGATGATCGACGTCGACCTCTCGGGGGCGTGGCGCACCATCCGCGCGGTGGGCGGTCTCATGGCCGCGCAGCGCTCCGGCAGCATCATCAACGTCGCCTCGACGGCGGGCCTCGTCGGGTACCGCCACTTCGCCGGGTACGTCGCCGCCAAGCACGGTCTCGTCGGCCTGACCAAGGCCGTGGCGCTTGACTACGCTCCGAGCAAGGTGCGGGTCAACGCACTGTGCCCGGGCTCCGTCCGGGACGATTCACAGGTCGAGGGCCGGATGCTGTCTGAGATCGCACGCTCCCTGGACGTGCCAGTCAGCGAGCACGAGGAGACGTTCGTGCAGGCCCAGCCGATGAACGCCCTCATCGAGCCCGAGGACATCGCGTCGGCGGCCGTGTGGCTGGCCTCCGACGAGTCCCGACAGGTCACCGGCAGTGTGCTCACGGTCGACGGTGGCTTCACCGCACGCTGACCTCCGCCGCTGACCCTCTTTCCGGTGCCGACTGCTGCTCGCTGAGCCGGTCCGCCGCTGCCCGTTGAACCACTCCTGCTCTGGAGATCGCTCCGTGCCCCGTACCGATTCCTCTGCTCTTCCCGTTCCGGCCGACAGCCCGCCGCCCGCCTACTGCCACTCCTGGCACGGCAGGCTGCCCGGCGGTGCCGACGCCCCTGCGCTGGTCAGTGCCTTCGACGACGCTGCCCGTGCCTGGTGGGGCGATGGCCCCGACCGGCTGCCCCGGCTGTGGGTCGAGCACGTTCCCGCGACGTGCGAATCCCCGACGGCGCGGCGCCGACTCCAGTCCGAGCTCCGCCGCCCCGTGGACGCGCGAGGGCACGGGCTGCGTGCGGTGCTGCTGCGGTACGCCGACGGAGCCGCGGACCTGGTGCTCGTCGCCCACCGGGGGAGCTTCGACGCCGAGTCGCTCGCTCGGATCGCTGACCTGATCACTGGCCGAACTCCGCATGCCCGGTTCGGCCTTCAGCACTCGGGCCCCGCTGCCGCCACGGATGCAGAGATGCTCAAGCGGTGGCAGGAGGCCGACTACTCGGGGCGCGTCGAGTGGGCAGCGGGTGACGATGCCGCGGGAGACCGCACGGGCGCGGTGATCGTGGCACTCGGCGACGGCGCCGCGGATGTGCTGGCCACCGTCGTGGTGGCGACCGGCCTGGTCGTGGGGCGGTACGAGAACCAGGACACTCCTGTGGTCGGCGCGCTGACAACCATCCCGGACCGGCAGGACGGTGCGCTGGGGGCGTTCGACGCGGGGGTGTTGCTGCCTGTCGACCTGTCGGGCGGTCGCGGCACGGTCGAGCTGGTGGCCGAGGCCGGCCAGATCCTGGGCGGCAGTGAGGGGCGGTGCGACCAGCGGCAGTACACCGAACTCGCCGCCGAGGCCGGGGGCAGAGTCCTGGCAGGTGTGCTCGGGGAAGAGCTCGCGGCGGACGGCGACGGGACCCGCCTGCCGTGCCAGACAGCCCTGTTCCCGCTGACGGTCGTACCTGGCCGTACGGGCGACGGTGCACTCCAGCTGGCTGTCCACTACCGCGTCAGCGATGTCGACGAGGACTCGGCGGAGCGCTTCGCACGGCATATCGCCCGCGCCTACGAGCAGTTGAGCACCGCGGACGGCGATGCAGCACCGGCCGACGTGGAGTTGCTGGACGAGTCCGAGCGTCAGCAGATGGTCGCTCTCGGCCGCCCCGCGAAGTCGCTGGACTGGCGGCCTCAGCGGATCGATGAAGCAGTTGCCGCGCAGGCGGCACACCGTCCGGACGCCCTTGCGCTGACCTGCGAGGGCCAGTCTCTGACCTACGCCGAGATGAACGAGCGCGCCGAGCGCTTCGCCGCGGCTCTGCGCGACCACGGAGTGCGGGCGGGCGAGCGCGTCGGTATCTGCCTCGAGCGCTCGCTCGACCTCGTGATCACCATGCTGGCCGTGCTCAAGGCCGATGCGGTCTACGTGCCCATGGACCCGGCCTACCCCGCCGACCGGCTCGCCTACACGGCCGAGGACGCCGAGCTGCGCATCGTCGTCACCGGACTCGACGACTTCCCCGGCAATGAGCGGCTTCGCACCGTCCGGCCCGAAGAACTCGCCGCGTTCGAGGGCGAGACGGGCAAGCCCGCGGACGCGCGCCGCGCCGCGGAGGATGCCGCGTACATCATCTACACCTCGGGCTCCACCGGTCGTCCGAAGGGCGTGGTGGTGCCGCACCGCAACGTCGTCGCCCTGCTGTCGGCCACCCGAGAGGACTTCGGGCTCGCGGCCGATGACGTGTGGACGCTTTTCCACTCCAGTGCGTTCGACTTCTCCGTCTGGGAAATCTGGGGGCCGCTCCTGACCGGCGCCCGGTTGGTCGTGGTGCCCTACTGGGTCTCCCGATCGCCCGACGAGTTCCGCGAGCTGCTGGCGCGTGAGCGGGTCACCGTACTGAATCAGACCCCCTCCGCGTTCGCCCAGCTCATGGAGGCGGACCGTCGCCAGGCCGAGCGACTGGCGGTGCGGCTTGTGATCTTCGGCGGCGAGCCCCTTGACGCCCGTGCCCTGCGCTCCTGGTTCGACCGCTACCCCGAGCAACAGTGCCGCCTGGTCAACATGTTCGGCATCACCGAGACCACCGTGCATGTGACGGCACAGACCGTCACCCGCCGGGAGGCGATGGCCGGGTCCCGCTCGGTGGGCCCTGCCCTGCCCGGCTGGTACCTCTACGTGCTCGACGAGCGAGGCCGCCCCGTACCCTGTGGCGTTCCCGGCGAAATTTACGTCGGCGGTGAGGGCGTCGCCCTGGAGTACCTGGGCCGCCCCGAGCTGACCGAACAGCGCTTCGTGCAGGACCCGTTCACCGGCGGCCGCATGTACCGCAGCGGCGACCGGGGCCGACTGCGGCCCGATGGCCGCCTTGAGCACCTGGGGCGCCTCGACACCCAGGTCAAGGTCCGTGGCTTCCGTATCGAACTGGACGAGATCCGCAATGTCCTGCTCGACGACCCGACCGTCACGGCGGCTGCCGTCGTCCTCGGCGGCGACCCGGTGCGTGACGCGGCCGGCGTGCGCATCGACGCGTACGTGGTGCTGGAAGGCGGCGATTCGGCAGAGGTGCGGCGACGGGCCGCCAAGGTGCTGCCCGAGTACATGCTGCCGACGACGGTGACGGCGCTGACCGCGCTGCCGCTCACCGCCAACGGCAAACTGGACGCCCGGAAGCTGCCCGAGCCCGCGCAGACCGCCGCGCCCGCACCGGCTGCGACGGCCGCATCGGTGCGGGAGCCCGCCGGAGCAGCGCCGGAGCAGATCACCGCAGGCGGCCTCACGGCCGCGCTGGCCACTGTCTGGGAATCCGTACTCGGTGTGGCCGTCGGCCCCGATGACAACTTCTTCGAGCTCGGCGGCAATTCGCTGTACGCGGTGCGCATCGCCGCGGCCATGCGTGAGCAAGGGCTTCCCGCCCTTCCCATGCGCGAGCTGTACATCAACCCGACGGTGAGCCGTCTCGCGCAGGTGCTGGACGGGGGTGCCCGCGGATGAGTGAGCTCGACGCCGATCCCGGGCGGCTCCTGGAGTGGCTCCCGGGCCCCGCCGACCCGGCTCCGGCCGGAGCGTATGGTCCGGTGGGCGCTGCCGGGGTATCGGCACCGTTCCGGTTCATGTCCCCGTCGCGCACGAGCCTGGCGGAGGTGCTTGCGGCGTGGAGCGCCTTGCTCCACCACCACACCGGCCGCCGGGAGACCGCCTTCCGCGTCCTGCGCGAGGGCCCGCAGGACATGGTGGTTCGGCTCACCGTCGATCCAGCCGGCAGCGTGACCGACTTGATCAGCTCCGCGACGCACGCGCTCGACACCGCAGCGTCGCACGAAGCGGGAGCAGAGCCCCTGCCCCTTCTGGTGCACCAGCCGCAGGAGATCCCCGAGGATTCGATACCGGCCGGCCCGCTCGTCCTGTGCCTCGAGGAGAACGAGAGCGGATCCGTTCTGCAGCTGCGGCACGATCCGGCCGCGAGCCGCGCGGACGCGGTGGCCCGTCACGCGGTCCATCTGTCGAATCTGCTCGCCCTGATCACCGAGGCTCCCGAGCGCGCGGTCCGGGACCTGGATCCGCTGTCCGAGGCAGAGCGCACCTGGCTGTTGGACGAGGTCAACGACACCGCTCGGGACTACCCGAAGGACAGCCGTGTCGAGCGGCTCTTCGCCGAGTGCGCCGAGGCGTCGCCTGATCACGCCGCCGTCGTCCACGGGAACACCACCCTCACCTACGCTGAACTGCACCGCCGCAGCACTTTGCTGGCGCAGTCGCTGCGTCGGGGCGGAGCCCTCCCCGGTGAGCCGGTCGCGCTGCTGCTCCCGCGTACCCCGGACCTGGTCGTCGGCGCGCTCGCGGTCCTCAAGGCCGGCGGGATCTACCTGCCGGTGGACCCCGACTATCCGGCGGACCGAGTCGCCTATCTCCTTAAGGACAGCGGCGCACGCCGGGTACTCACCACACGTGAGCTGACCCACCGCTTCGGTGAAGCGGTGGATTCCCTCGAAGCGCGAGGGAATGTCGTCGCGATGGACGCACAGGACTGGTCGGCCGAGCCGGCAGCCGAGGCACCGGCTGCGGGCGATGCTGCCGCGGCTGCGTATCTCATGTACACCTCCGGAACCACTGGCCGGCCCAAGGGCGTCATGGTCCCGCATCGCGGCATCGTCCGCCTCGTGCGCGATGTCGACTACGTGCGCCTGGACGCCACCACGAGGATGGCTCAGATCGGAGCGACCGGCTTCGACGCCTCGGTCTGGGAGATGTGGGGCGCGCTGCTCTGCGGCGGCACCCTGCACATGCTCGACCGCGAGACCTTCCTCGACGTCGAAGAGCTGAAGAAGGCCCTGGACGATCAGCGGATCACCACCGCGTTCTTCACGTCCGCACTGTTCAACCAGCTCGCCGACGAGGACCCGACGGCCTTTCGCGCCCTGCGGGAACTGCTGGTGGGCGGCGATGTGCTGTCCACCAAGCACGTTCGCTCCGTACTGCGCGCCAACCCCGGCCTGAACCTCACCAACGGGTACGGCCCGACGGAGAACGTGGTCTTCTCTACCTGTCACCCGGTGACCGAGCCGATCGGCGCCCGTGTGCCCATCGGCCGCCCGCTGCCCAACAGCACTGTGTACGTCCTGAACCAGGACCGCATGCCGCTCCCCACCGGCGTACCCGGAGAGCTGTACGTCGGCAGCGAAGGCATGGGGCTCGGATACCACGGGCGTCCCGAACTGACCGAGAAGGCATTCGTCCCGCATCCGTTCGAGCCCGGCCGGGTCCTCTACCGGACGGGTGACCGGGTGCGTCAACTGCCGGACGGAACCATCGACTTCCTCGGCAGGACCGATCACCAGGTCAAGGTCCGCGGATTCCGCGTGGAGCCGGGAGAAGTCGAAGCCGCGCTGCTGGTCCATCCCGGCGTCCGTGCCGCCGTGGTGCTGGCCCGGCGCCGTCCGGACTCCTCGGACAGTTATCTGTGCGCGTATGTCTCCGGTGACGAGCCCCTCACTCCGGAGGCACTCCAGGCGGAGATCACTCCGGTGCTGCCGCCCCACATGGTGCCCTCGCACATCACCGTCCTTGACGCCTTGCCGTTGACCGCCAACGGCAAGGTGGACCGAGGGGCGCTGCCCGAACCTGCTCCCGTCAGCGGCGAACGGAGCCCGGGAAGCGGGCAGTCGGCGCGTGACGAACTGGAGCGCGCCCTGGTCGAGATCTGGGAAGACGTCCTGGGCGTCCGCGGCATCGGAATCGAGGACACGCTCGACGAGCTGGGCGGAAGCTCACTGAGTGCGACCCGCCTCGCCGCCCGCGTGCGCCGCCGGTTCGGTGTGGCCTGTCCGGTGTCCGCCGTGCTGGCCGCTCGCACGATCGCCGCGCTCGCCGATGTCGTCCGCGGCGCGGACACCACGGACGCAGGTGTCGAAGGGCCGGGACCGGGCCTCGCCACGGAGCGCACCCCGCTGTCGCCGCAGCAGAAGGGGATCTACGTCGAGCAGATCAAGGACCCGTCCGGCACGGAGTACAACCTGCCGATCGTCGTCGAGCTCCCGGCACCGGTGGACTTGGGGCAGCTGCGTGCCGCCCTGGCCGAGCTCGTGGCCCGTCATGAAGTGCTGCGTACCGATGTCGCCGTCGACGGGGCCGGACAGCCCTACCAGCGCGTGCACCATGCACTGCCCGTGACGCTGGACGAGGTGGTCCTGCCGCCGAGTACCGGGCCGGAAGCCTGGACCGAACAGTGGATCCGCGCCTTCGACCCGCACCAGGCTCCGCTGTGGCGTGCGGTGCTGTTGCGCCACACCACGGGGACCAGGCTCGTCCTGGACGTGCACCACCTCCTCACCGACGGGTACTCACTGGCTCTCCTCATGGGGGAGTGGGCGGCACTGATGCGTGGCGAGCGGCTGCCGGAGGTGGAGGTGGCCTACCGGGACTTCGCACAGTGGGCTTCAGGTCCGGAGAACCGCGGACTCTCCGATGCCCAACGGGCCTTCTGGACGGAGACCTTCGCGCAGCCGGTCAAGGCCCTCGACCTGCCGACGGATCTGCCGCGTTCCCCGGTGCGCCGTACCGAAGGCGACTACCTCCCCTTCGCCTTCGGGGCGGAGCGCAGCCAGGCGGTCCGTGAGCTGGCCCGTGCCGAGGGGCTCACCGCCTTCCACGTACTGCTGTCCGCGTACACAGCGTTCCTCGGACGGATGAGCGGTCGCGACGACGTCACCGTCGGCACGCCCGTCTCCGGCCGGCACCTGCCGGGTGTCGACCGGGCCCAGGGCATGTTCGTCAACACGCTCTGCCTGCGGCTGCGGCCTGCCGCCGAGCTGTCGTTCCGCGCCCATCTGCGAGCGGTCGCCGAGCACGCCCTGGCCGCCGCGGACCACCAGGACCATCCTTTCGACGAGATCGTGTCGCTGGCCGGTGAGCGCGACTTCAGCCGCAATCCGCTCTTCGACACCCTCTTCGCGCTGCAGGACACCGGGCTCCACGAAGTGGACTTCCTCGGCGGCCGGCCGTACTGGAGGCCGGAAGCCACCCGGCGCACGATCTTCGACCTCAACCTGCAGATCGATGACGCGCCGGACGGCTTCACGGCGCGCTGGGCCTACGCCACAAGTCTCTTCCTGCGCCCCACCGTGGAGATGTTCCGCGACGAACTGCTGGCCATCCTCGATGCCGCGCTGGCCGAGCCGGACGCGCTCCTTGCCGAGCTGCGCCGCCGGCCCGCCGCCGAACACTCCGTTCCCGAGCTCACGCTCGACTTCGATTTCTGATCTGATCCCTGGAAGGCACCATGCAATCCATTGAGACCCGTGGCCAGCTCAAGGTCGCGGCTGCACAGCGTCCGCGCGAGGGCGCCTTCTGGCGAGCCGAACTCGCGGCGCTCCCCGAGCGCTCCGGCTTTCCCTCGGACCTGAACGCCGCCCCGCACGGCGGTGCCCGCGCCGCGGTCACGCTCGATCTGGACGACGCCCTGGCCGAGCGCCTCGAGCAGCTGACGCGGGGACAGGACGCCGCTCTGCACTCCGTGCTGATCGCCACCATCGGTGCGCTCCTCCAGCGCTACACCGGTGGAGAGGAAGTCGTGCTGGCCGCCCCATCGGTACCGGTGGCGGGCGCTCCTGAGCCGCTCGCGGACACACTGGTGCTGCGCCTGCCGATCGCGCGTGACACCGCTCTGCGGGGTCTTCTCGGTGAGGTCAAGACCCGGTTGCTTGCCGCGCTGACGCATCAGGACTTCCCGATCGAGCTGCTCGCCGAGGGGGCAGGCGTGACGGCGCCGGAAGGCGAGCACCCCTTCGCCGAGGTCCTGGTCGACTCCGTACGGGGCGGGGCGCCGGCAGCGGACCGGAGCGCCTTCGGGTTCGTCTTCGCGTTCGTCCGGAAGCCGGGTGGCCTCGCCCTCGAACTCCGTCACCGGACGGACCGGCAGACGAGCGATTCCGCGGAGCGGCTCCTCGCGCACTGCGCTGTCCTGCTCGGGCAGGCCGCGGACGCCCCCGATGCGGCCCTGGCCGCCCTCGACCTGCACTCGGACGCCGATCGCTCGCTGATCGCCGCGTCGAACAGCACCGAGGCGCCCTTCGAAGACACCGTGCGCCTTGACGAGTTGTTCAGCCGCCAGGTCGCCGCCCGCCCGGACGACGTGGCCGTCGTGGGCGACGGTTTCCGCCTCACCTACGCCGAACTGGATGCCCGGGCGAACCGGCTCGCGCACACGCTGCGCGCCCGTGGCGTCGGCCGCGACGACCTGGTGGCGGTGCTGGCCGACCGGTCGCCGGAGATGCTCGTCGCCATCTACGCGGTCCTGAAGGCGGGCGGCGCCTATCTGCCGGTCGACCCCTCCAACCCCCGCGAGCGCATCGCGTACATCCTTGAGGACAGTGCCGCCCGGCTCATCCTCACCCAGCCCCAGCACACCGGACTCGTGGGCGCGGACGCGGCTGTCGTGGATCTGACCGACGAGGCCAGCTACGCACCCCAGGAGAGCACTCCGTCGGTCAGCGGCACGTCCCGTGACCTCGCCTACGTCATCTACACGTCGGGATCGACCGGCAACCCCAAGGGCGTGGAGATCGAGCACCGCTCGGCAGTCAACCGGATCGCCTGGATGCAGAAGGCGTACCCGATCACCTCCGGCGATGTGATCCTGCAGAAGACCCCGACGTCGTTCGACGTCTCGGTGTGGGAGCTCTTCTGGTGGATGTTCGAGGGCGCGTCGGTGTGCTTGCCCGCGCCGGGCGCCGAACGTGATCCGGAGGCCCTGGTCGCCGCGGTGGAGCGGCACGGTGTCACCACCCTGCACTTCGTTCCCTCCATGCTCGGCGCGTTCCTGGACTTCGTGTCCGGAGCAGGTGAGCAGGCCCGACTGGCCTCGCTGCGAAGGGTCTTCGCCAGTGGTGAGGCGCTGACCCCCCATCACGCACGGCGCTTCGCCGAGGTCGCCGCCGACGCCCGCCTGGTGAACCTGTACGGGCCCACCGAAGCGGCGGTCGACGTCACGCACTACGCCTGTGACGGCACGGAGACCCGGGTGCCGGGCGGGGGGGGGGTCGGC
>NZ_JBHYIG010000148.1:0-9517 GCF_042740015.1 Streptomyces sp. NPDC059037 | reverse complement strand
TGGTGACCCTGCCCGCGCCCCCGGCCGCGGGGGTCCCCGCCCCCCCCCCCGCCGGGGCGGGCCGGGCGCCCCGGGGGCCGCCCGGCCCCCCGCTCGACAACACCCGCATTGTGATGCTCGACATGGACCTGCGCCCTCAGCCGGTGGGTGTGCCCGGAGAGCTGTGCATCGCCGGTGTCCAGCTGGCCCGCGGATATCTGCACCGTCCCGAACTGACCGCCGAACGATTCGTCGCCGCCCCGCTTGCCGGCGAGGACCGTGTCTATCGCACCGGCGACCTGGCCCGCTGGCTTCCCGACGGCTCGATCGAGTACCTGGGCCGCATCGACCATCAGGTCAAGGTGCGTGGATACCGCATCGAGCTGGGGGAGATCGAGGAGCGGCTGCGCCGGCACCCCTCGGTGAAGGACGCCGTGGTCGTCGCCCGCAAGGGAGACGACGGACAGACCTCCCTGTGCGGCTATGCCTTGACCCCCGAGCCGGTCGCGGAGGCCGTGCTCAAGGATCACCTGGGCCTGACGCTGCCGCAGTACATGGTCCCGGCCCGGCTGGTCACGCTGGACTCTTTCCCGCTCACCCCGAACGGCAAGCTGGACCGCCGGGCCCTGCCCGAGCCCGAGCAGCCTGCTCGCGATGTCGTCGAGTACGTCGCCGCGCGTACGCCGCAGGAAGCCGACCTGGCCCGCATCTGGGGAGAGGTGCTCGGCTCCGACCAGGTCGGTGTGCACGAGAACTTCTTCGCCCTCGGCGGCAACTCGATTCACTTCGTCACCGTGCTGGCCAAGGCCCGCGCGGCCGGCCTCGACTTCACCTTCCAGCAGTTCTTCCAGAACCCGACAGTCGCGGAATTGGCCGCGAGCCTGGCCGACGAGGCCTCCACGCACGGTCCCGCGGCGCGCACCCTGGAGCCGTTCGAGCTGCTGTCCGCGGAAGACCGGGCGAAGATCCCCGCCGGGATCGAGGACGCGTATCCGATGACCCAGCTACAGGCCGGTCTGGTGTTCCAGAGCGAGCTGTCCCACGGCACCGCCGAGTACCACGACATCATCAGCTACATGATCCAGAGCTCGTTCGATGCCGAGTGCTTCGAGCGGGCCGCCCGGATCGTGGTGGACCGGAACCCCATCTTCCGAACCAGTTACCACCTCACCGGCTACGGCGAGTACTTGCAGTTCGTGCACGAGGACGCGCCGCTTCCGCTCGCCATCGCCGACCTCCGCGGCAAGACCGAGGAGGAGCAGGACGACTGGTACCGCACGTGGGCCGAGGAAGAGAAGGCGAACCAGTTCGTCTGGGCCGAGCCCGGCCTCGTACGGCTGCACGTGCACATCCTGAGCGACGACCTGTTCCGCTACTCGCTCAGTCAGCACAACTCCGCCCTCGACGGCTGGAGCATCACACTGGTCCACACCACGCTCTTCGACACGTACTACCGGCTCCGGGAGGGCAGGCCGCTTCCGGACGCCCTCGTCGACAACCACGGACGCAACTACGTCGCGCTCGAACGAGAGTCGCTGGAGAACGAAGAGCACCGCGCCTACTGGGCCCAACTGCTCGAAGGCAGCACCTTCACCGAGCTGCCCCGGACCAAGGACTCCGAGGACCCGGACGTCTTCCCCGTGCTCTTCCACGAGGTGGAGTTCCCGCGCGGCCTCTCCGACCGCATCGTGGAGCTGGCCAATGAGCTGGCCGTCCCGGTCAAGAACGTCGCCATGGCGGCGCACACCAAGGTCCTCTCGTTGATCGCGGGTGACCGGGACGTCATGACCGGCTATGAGCACAGCGGTCGTCCCGAAGCGGAGGACGCCACACGCGCGATCGGCCTGTTCCTGAACACCGTGCCGTTCCGGGCACGGATGGACGAAGGCTCGTGGGCGGATCTCGTCCGCCAGGTCTACCGGTCCGAGGTCGATCTGCTTCCCGCACGGCGCTATCCGATGGCCCAGATGAAGCACGACCTGGGGACGCAGGAAGCCCTCTTCGAGACGGCCTTCAACTTCACGCACTTCTATCTGCTCAAGCAGCTCGAGGCGATCGACGGCTTCTCGATCCTCGACGTGCGGGCCAACTCCGAGACGGAGTTCGTACTCCGTGCCGAGTACTCGCGGCACTTCATCACCGATGAGGTTCGGCTGTGCCTGCACTACCACGCGCACCTCTTCGAACCGTGGCAGATGGAGAGGATGGGGGCGTACTACATCGCCGCGTTCGAGCAGATGACGGCAGATCCGACAGCCGCTCACCATCTCGCTGTGCTCCTTCCCGAGGAGGAGCTGACGGCGCTCGACACGGCAGAGCGTGAGCAGGGCCTGCCCGTCGAACTGGAACAGTTCGTGCCGGATCCGACACGGTCCTTCCACGCACGGATCCTCGACGAGCACGGCCTGCCGGCTCCCTTCGCCACACGCGGCGAGATCGTTCTCGTGGCCGGGGATGCGGGCGCTCCACCGGTGACGACCGGGTTGTACGGACGCCGTACGACCGAAGGCGTCGACGTGCTGGGCAGCCTCGAGCAGCGCAGCCGCCTCACGTTCGGCCGTTCCGGGACGCCAGAGGCCACCGAGTCCGCGGCGGAGTCGGCGAACCGCCGTCCTGCCACCGAAGTTCAGGTGCGCATCGCCGAAGCATGGTCGAAGGTGCTCGACGTCCCGTTCGACGGGATCACGCTCGACCAGAACTTCTTCATGCTGGGCGGCAGCTCGCTGTCGGCGATGCGCGTGATCATGGAGTTGGACGGGCTGGTCTCGCTGACCGACCTGATGCGCAACTCCACCCTGCAGCCGCTGTGCGACGTGGCCCAGACCCGCGTGGACGAGAGCAGCGGCGCGGAGGCGGAGGAGCGGAACCTGCTCCAGTCCCTTTCGGCGAATCCGTCCGGAGCCGAGTGCGCCCTGGTCTGCTTCTCGTACGCGGGTGGCAATGCCATCAACTTCGAGCCGCTGGCCACGGCACTGGACAAGGCCGACAGCGGCGTCGCGGTGTTCGGCGTGGAGCTTCCCGGCCACGACGGTGGGCGGCCGGACGAACCCTTCCTGTCCGTGGAGGACGCGGCGAAGCGCGTGGTGCAGGAGATCGGGCACACCCTCGCCGGGCGGCCGGTCATGCTCTGGGGCCACTGCGTGGGCTCGGCCCTCGCGTTGGAGACCGCACGCCTCCTTGAGGAGGGCGGGAGCCGCCCGGCGCACGTCTTCACGGGTGGCAAGCTGCTGCACCCCGCCGAGGTCACCCGCAAGGGCCTGGACCAGGTGGCCGCGATGACGGACGAGGACATCGTCCGCTGGCTCGTCGACGAGACCGGGTTCGCCGGACTCGACGTACTGCGCTCCGCCCAGGTGGCGTTCATCGCCGGTGTGTTCCGGCACGATTCCAGCTCGGCCAACGGCTACCTGCTCAAGGCGGTCGAGCACGGCCCGGGCGTGAAGATCAGCGCCCCGCTCACGGCCGTCTACGCCACGGACGACCCCCTGACCCCGGGGCACGGGGAGCGGTACGAGCAGTGGTCGCTGTTCGCCAATGCGCCGCGGCTCGCTGAGGTAGGCGCAGGCGGTCACTACTTCTGCCGTACGGCTCCGGACGCGGTCGCCGATCTGGTGCTCGACCGGTGGCGAGAAGCGGCCGGCGACGCGCGCTGATTTTGGGGGCGGTCGGGGCCACACGCATTCCACGTGGTCCCGTCCGTCCTCCGGCCAGGCGGGTCACGACCCGTACATTGAAGATCGACGGAACGAAGTGCACTGAAGATGAGTACCGCAGACACACCGGAGGCCATGGGGCTTCTCACCCCGCGCCAGCAGTTGCTCGCCGGGGCGAAGAGCATGGCCCCGTTCCTTGCCTCAGCCATCCCCATGGGCATCGCCGGCGGCGTGCTCGGCCTGTCCAGCGGGCTGTCCGCATGGTCCACTCTGGGCCTGGCGATGGCCGTGAACTCAGGCACTGCCCAGTTCGTCGGCTTCGCCCTGATAGCCGACGGCGCGGGCTGGCTCACGATCATTCTGACGACCCTCATCCTGGGGCTCCGGATGTTGATCTACTCGACCATCCTGATCCCGCACGTCAAGGACGTGCCGCAGCGATGGAGGGTACTTCTCGGCTTCGGGCTGATCGACGCTGTCTTCTTCGTGGCCATCGAACGGCTGAAGAAGGGCGAACTCACCCGGGACAAACACCTGTACTTCCTCGGCGCCTCGGGCGTCATGTATGTCACGTGGATGCTGTCGACGGTCGTCGGCATGATCCTTGGCTCTGCCGTGCCCGATGTGGAGAAACTCGGACTCGATTTCCCGATGACGGCGATGTTCGTCGCCATGCTCGCAACCGGGCTCGCGAATTGGCGTGTGGCCGCTGTCATTTGTACGGCGGGACTGACCGTGATGCTGGCGCACGGGCTGCCCTACAACCTGGGCGTCGTGCTGGCCACCGTGGTCGGCGCGGGCGTGGGTACCGCGTGCGAATACGCGACGAAGGGGTCCAAGGACGACGAGGCGCCTGACACGGCCGCCGAGGAGTCGGAGAACACGGAAGGCATGGAGAGTTCGCGATGAACATGGCGCTGTTGATTCTGGGCATGGGGCTGTGCAGCTTCCTGCCGCGGTACCTGCCGCTTGCCGCTTTCGCCGACCGCGAGATGCCTCCGGTGGTGAAGACCCTGCTCAACTACACACCGCCCGCGGTCCTGGCCGCGCTGGTGTTTCCCGCCGTTCTTGCGCCGTCGGGTGAGGGTATCGAGCTGACGGCGACGAACCCGTACCTGATCGGCGGCATCGCCACTTTCATCGCGGGGCTCATCTCCAAGAAGTTTCTGCTCGTCACGGCCATCGGAATCGCCGTGTTCTTCTTGAGCCAATGGCTCATCGGCTGAGCCAATCCACGACATCCGCATCGAGGCCACGAAGGGCCAGATCATGAACACCGAGTTGTCCCCGAACCGAGCGCCCCTGCGGGTGGCTGTCGCGCAGACGCAGGCCCGCCCCGGAGACGTTGCTCATAACGCCTCCGAGGCGGCGTCCGTGGTAAAGGCCGCAGGAGACGAGGGGGTACGTGTTCTGCTCTTCCCCGAGCTGTCCCTCACCGGCTATGAGCCTGCATGGCTCCGCGCCTCCCTGCCCGCCCAGGCGGTTGATCCACAGGGGGAGGAGCTGGAAGTGATCAGGGCAGCCTGCCGTGCTTCTGGCGTCACGGCAATCGTGGGTGCACCCAGGGCGCTTGGGCGGAAGTCGGCCATCTCTGCTCTCGTCATCGATGAGCAGGGACGCACAGCGGCGGTCTGCGACAAGCAGCATCTCGAAGCCCATGAAAGGGAAGTCTTCGACCCGGGAACGGCGGGGTGCTGCACCGTTGTGGTGGATGGCTGGTGTCTGGCCATCGGGATCTGTTACGACGCGAGCTTCCCAGAGCATGCTCGTGCGGCCGCGCTTGCGGGGGCGGACGCTTATCTCTGCGGTGGTGCGTTTGTCCAGGGAGATTCTGACCACCGCCGCTCGGTCTACTTCCCCGCACGAGCCCTCGAGAACACCTTCTACGTCCTGTTTGCCAACTTCGCGGGGCAGCAGGGTCCCTGGGAATTCTGTGGGGGAAGCGCGATCTACGGACCAAATGGACGTCTCCTTGCGGAGGCGGGCAGCCAGGGGCCCACGCTTGCCATAGCAGATCTCGACGATGCAGATCTGGATGCCGTACGTAAGCAGCTGACGATGTTGCAGGACGTCGCCGAGTCGTCTGGAAAGGATCTCAGCGGGTCGAGTAAGCGTGACCACGGTCCTCGTTCGACGGCTTGCGTGATGTGAGGCATGCATGGAGCGAATCCACACCGTGCGTGATATCGAGCCGGACGACGAGATGCTGCGCAGGGTCATCCCCCTTCGCGGTGGGCTTGATCCACTTTGACGGACATCCGGGATCAGGGGCGCTGCCCCGGAAGGATGTCCATCAGGTCTCCTTGGTGAAGGTCAGGTGCCCCGCGGAGTCGTAGTCGTACGTGCGCTTCAGACCCGCCTGGGCGTCGGTCCGGATGCGGATCTTCGTGCCGTCCTTGGTGGTGCTGCCACTGCTGTAGGCGTAGGTGTAGGAGAGGTCCATGAGAGTGCCCTTGGGCGAGGTGGCTTTGATGGCAGTGGCCCGGTTGGACCTGTCGCGGCTGATCGACTGGACCGTGCCGCCCGGGTAGCTGACCTTGATGCGGGAGTCGTTGGCGTTGTACTCGTAGCCCGTCTTCTGGCCGAAGAGATCGGTCAGTGACTCTAGACTGTTGGTCTTGCTGTAGGTGTAGCGGACGGTTCCGGATGGGGCCTTGTACGTCTCGACGTTCCCGTCGGCCGTATGGGTGAGCACGGTCTGAGAGCCGTCCTGGAGGGGCGGACCGTCTCCCGGCTGAGCGGGTCGAAGTCGTACTCGGTGATGACAGTGGAGTCGGAGCGTTGCTTGAGGTTGCCGTCTCCGTCGTAGGCGTAGGTCACGGTGGTGTTGGTGCTGGAGACCTTCGTGATCCGGTCGCGGTTGTCATAGCGGCCCGGCAGGTCTTCCACCTGGTCATACACATACAGCCAGGACCCCGCTCATAGGGGCTGTCGTGACAGATGAGAGGGTCAGGCGAGTGAGTGAGACACCTAAGAGCACCCTGCAATACCGCTTTGACGGGCCCGAAGACGCGCCGGTCCTGATCCTGGGACCGTCCCTCGGCACGACCTGGCACATGTGGGACCGGCAGGTGCCCGAGCTGGTCAAGCACTGGCGGGTGTTCCGCTTCGACATGCCAGGACACGGCGGTGCGCCCGCGCACCCCGCGGGCTCCGTGAGCGAGCTCGCCCAGCGGCTCCTGGCCACGCTCGACGAGGTCGGAGTGCACCGCTTCGGGTACGCGGGCTGCGCCTTCGGCGGTGCCATCGGTGCCGAACTGGCCCTGCGCCACCCGCAGCGCGTGGCCTCCCTCGCGCTGATATCCGCATCGCCGCGGTTCGGCAGCGCCGACGAGTTCCGCCAGCGTGGTGTCATCGTGCGGAGCAATGGGCTCGACCCCATCGCGCGTACCTCCCCCGACCGCTGGTTCACGCCGGGCTTCGCCGCCGCGCAGCCCGCGATCACCGACTGGGCCGTACAGATGGTGCGGACCACCGACCCCGGCTGCTACATAGCCGCCTGCGAGGCGCTCGCCGCCTTCGACGTGCGGGCCGAGCTGGGCCGGATCGGGGTGCCCACCCTTGTGCTCGTCGGCTCCGAGGATCAGGTCACCGGGCCCGGCGAGGCCCGCACCCTCGTCGCCGGGATACCGGACGCCCGCCTCGCCGTCGTGCCGGGTGCATCGCACCTCGCCCCCGTCGAGCAGCCCGCGGCCGTCACCGACCTGCTCGTACGGCACTTCTCCACCGCCTGGCCGGCCACGGCCGACGCGACCGGCACCCACGCGGCGATCAGCGCGCCCCCGGTCAAGCCGGTGCTCGCCCCGCCGCCCGTCACGCCCGTCGCCGAGATCGGGCCCATGGCGCAGCCCGAAGCCGTGGGCGGCGGCCGTCCCGATCCGTACGACGCGGGGCTCAAGGTCCGCCGCGAGGTGCTCGGCGACGCGCACGTCGACCGTGCCCTGGCCGCCGCCGACGACTTCTCCGGGGACTTCCAGGAGCTCATCACGCGCTACGCCTGGGGCGAGGTCTGGAACCGTCCGGGGCTCGACCGGCGCTCCCGCAGCTGCGTCACCCTCACCGCGCTCGTCGCCGGCGGTCACCTCGACGAACTGGGCTTCCACATCCGCGCGGCGCTGCGCAACGGCCTCACCCCGCTGGAGATCAAGGAAGTGCTGCTGCAGGCCGCCGTCTACTGCGGCGTACCCGCGGCGAACTCGGCGTTCAAGGTCGCCCAGGCCGTGATCCGCGAGGAAACCACGCCCCAGGAGTGACGCGTAGCAGGATGGGGGCATGACGACTGCCGCGAAGCGCATCAAGCTCACGAAGAAGACACACGCCTGTGTCCGCCTCGAGCGGGACGGGCGGAGTCTCGTCATCGACCCCGGCACCTTCAGCGAGGAGGACGCCGCGGTCGGCGCCGAGGCGATCCTCGTCACGCACGAGCACATCGACCACTTCAACGAGGACCGGCTGCGCGCGGGCATGGAGGCCAACCCGGCCGCCGAGATCTGGACCCTGCGCTCCGTCGCGGAGAAGATCTCGGCCGCCTTCCCGGGGCGGGTGCATGTCGTGGGGCACGGGGACACCTTCAGCGCCGCCGGGTTCGACGTGCAGGTGCACGGCGAGCTGCACGCCGTGATCCACCCGGACATCCCGCGGATCACCAACGTCGGCTATCTGGTGGACGGTTCGGTCTTCCACCCGGGCGACGCGCTGACCGTCCCCGAGCAGCCGGTGGACACGCTGATGCTGCCGGTGATGGCGCCCTGGAACAAGATCTCCGAGGTCATCGACTACGTCCGCGAGGTCAAGCCGATGCGCGCCTACGACATCCACGACGCCCTGCTCACGGACCTGGCCCGGCCGATCTACGACTCCCAGATCGGGGCCCTGGGCGAAGCCGAGCACCTGCGCCTGACGCCGGGCGAGTCGGCCGACCTGTGACTGTCGGACCCGCCCGGTAGGTTGTGAGACATGCGCATTGCCACCTGGAACGTGAACTCGATCACCGCTCGCCTCCCGAGGCTCCTCGCCTGGCTGGAGAACAGCGGTACGGATGTGCTGTGCATCCAGGAGACCAAGACCACCGCGGAGGGCTTCCCCGCCGACGAACTGCGCGAGCTCGGCTACGAGTCGGCGGTGAACGCGACGGGGCGGTGGAACGGCGTGGCGCTGGTCTCCCGCGTCGGCCTCGACGACGTGACGCTCGGACTGCCCGGCGGGCCCGACTACGACGGGGCACAGGAGCCGCGGGCGATCTCCGCGACATGCGGCCCCGCGCGGATCTGGTCGGTGTACGTGCCGAACGGCCGCGAGGTGGAGCACGCGCACTACGCGTACAAGCTGGAGTGGCTCGCCGCGCTGAAGGCCGCGGCGGCAGCGGACGCGGCGGGGGAGCGGCCCTTCGCGGTCCTGGGGGACTTCAACGTGGCGCCGACCGATGAGGACGTGTGGGACCCCGCCCTCTTCGAAGGCGCCACCCACGTCACCCCTGCCGAGCGCGACGCGCTGGCCGCGCTGCGGGAGACGGGCCTCTCCGACGTCGTGCCCCGGCCGCTGAAGTACGCACACCCGTTCACGTTCTGGGACTACCGCGAGCTGGGCTTCCCCAAGAACAAGGGCATGCGGATCGACCTGGTCTACGGCAACGAGGCGTTCACGAAGGCCGTGACGGATTCGTACGTCGACCGCGAGGAGCGCAAGGGCAAGGGCGCATCCGACCATGCGCCGGTCGTGGTGGACCTGGAGCTCTAGCCCGGCCCCCGGGGGGCGCGGGGGCGCGACCGCGTGGCGCGCCGCGGGACGGGCGGGGTGGGCGCGGTGGTTTGTCTGGGGGTCGGTGGGGGGGGGCCGCGCTTTTCCCCGCGCCCCTTGCGGGGCGCTCAGCTGCCCCCCCTGGAGCC